>JAIOHO010000820.1 GCA_019912905.1 Anaerolineae bacterium | reverse complement strand
TGATTTACCACTTCCCGCCGACCCCCCCCTCGATGATCGACGCCGGGTACAAGGACTTCGCCGACCGCTGGAATCCGATTCTCGACGTGTTCGATGCGTCCGGCGTGCGCTTCGCCCTGGAAGTGCATCCGACGGAAATCGCCTACGACATTTACACTGCCGAAGCCGCGCTGGAAGCCCTGGGCAGCCGCACCGCCTTCGGCTTCAACTTCGACCCCAGCCACTTCGTTCACCAGCAGTTCGACCCGGTCAATTTTATCAACCGCTTCCCGGAGCGCATCTATCACGTCCATGTGAAGGACTCCAAAGTCAAGCTGAGCGGCCACAGCAGCATCCTGTCGTCGCACCTCCAGTTTGGCGATTACCGCCGGGGCTGGGACTTCGTGTCGCCAGGGCACGGCGATGTCGATCTGGAAGGCATCGTCCGCGCGCTGAATCGCATCGGCTACACTGGCCCGCTGTCGGTCGAATGGGAAGACAGCGGTATGGACCGCGAACATGGCGCTTCCGAGGCTGTCCAGTTCGTCAAGCGATCCGACTTTAAATCGTCCGATGTCGCCTTCGACGCGGCCTTTGCCGATTAGGAGCAGACCCTCATGAGTGATGAACGTGGTTTTACCCGTATGGCTGCCGGGGCCGCCGAAGGGCAGGCTCCGACGCTCGGCATCGGCATGTTGGGTTATGCCTTCATGGGCAAGGCGCATGCCAACGCCTTCAAGACCATCCCCTACATGATGTATCCGCCAGTCGCCATCCCGCGGCTGGTCGCCGTCGCCGGGCGCAATAAAGCAGCAGTCGAAGCCGCTGCTGCACGCTTCGGTTATGAAAAAGCTTACACCCGCTGGCAGGATCTGGTGGCCGACCCGGAGGTGCAGGTCTTCGACAACGGCGGTCCCAACGATACCCATGCCGAACCGTGCATCGCCGCGGCCCAGGCAGGCAAACATGTCTTCTGCGAAAAGCCGCTGGCCCGCACCGCCGAGGAAGCCAAGTCGATGCTGGATGCGGTCGAAAAAGCCGGTGTCAAGCATATGGTCGCCTACAACTACCGCTTTGTTCCGGCCATCGTCCAGGCCCGCAACCTGATTGCCAGCGGCGCGCTGGGGCGCATCTTTCACTTTCGCGCCGTCTATTTGCAGGACTGGATCATCGACCCGAAATTTCCGATGACCTGGCGTTTCACCAAAGCCGTCGCTGGCAGCGGTTCGCTGGGCGACCTGGGTTCGCATATCATCGATCTGGGCCGCTTCCTGGTCGGGGAACCGACCAAAGTCATGGGGATGCTCAAGACGTTTATCGAGGAACGTCCAGACGGCCAGGGCGGACGCGCCAAAGTGGATGTTGATGACGCCGTAACCGCCCTGCTCGAATTCGACAACGGCGCGCTCGGCACCATCGAAGCGACCCGCTTCGCCAACGGCCACCGAAATGGCAACATGTGGGAGGTCAACGGCGAAAAAGGCAGCATCCGCTTCAATCTGGAGCGGCTCAACGAACTCGATATCTACTGGGCCGATGGCCGCAAAGAGACACTCGGCTTCACCAATGTCCTCATCAGCGAAGGCTATCACCCCTACTGGTCGAACTGGTGGCCCGCCGGGCACATGATCGGATGGGAACACACCTTTGTCCACGAATTCCATCACTTCTTCGACGCCATCGTGAATGATAAAGACGTGGCCCCTGATGGCGCGACCTTCGTCGATGGCTACCGCAACAACGTCATCTGTGACGCCATCAGCGAATCGGCGCGCACGGGCCGCATGATCGACATCGCCTACTGAGTTCGCATCCGAAGTTTTACATTTTTCACAGGGAGGGCTTCGGCCCTCTTTTGATTCGGCCTCAACCCTTGCGATGTGTTAGGGGATATTTAGGAAACCTTTGTGTTTGCCGCGGCGCTTTGCACTACCCTGAGCGTAGACTGCTGCACTGCTGAGGGAAAATGAACGTGACGATTGACTATTGCATACCCAGCACTGATCTTCACCCCGGCTTTCGTCCTCAATTGGACGACATGCAGTCTGACCTGGACAGCCTGCGCTCGAAGCTGCGTATCGCGGTTATTTATGGCGGCAATCATAATCGGGATAACGCGGTCATCTACCGGACCTTCAACCCGCGCCCCTGGAAAAGTTATCAGACGGTCGCGCGCGATGTTCAGGACGCGCTGCAAGAAGTCGGCTTCGAGTGGGTCACTCTGATGCCGGATGACATGAACCTGCCGCAGCGCCTGCGGGATGCCGGGATTCACTTCGCCTGGCTGAACACCGGCGGGGTCCAGGGCTACAGCCCGGTCAGCCATACCGCCGGGATGCTGGAAATGCTCGGCATTCCCTATGTCGGGCACAACCCGCTGCACGCCTCGACGCTGGATAATAAGCATACCTTTAAGCGCGAACTCCAGGCGTTCGGCATCCCGACCGCGCCGTTCATCACCTGGCATCCGGCCCAGGGGCTGCTGGATACCGGGCCGGGCAGCCGCTTCGAACGAACCTTTGCCCAGCATCACGGCCCGTTCGTCGTCAAGCCGATTTCCGGGCGCGCCTCCCTGCATATCGCGGTGGTCGACTCGCTGGACGAACTGCATGAGCAGGCCTTTGAAGTGGCGCAGCAGACTCATAACACGGTGCTGATCGAAGCCTATCTGCCGGGGCGCGAATTCTGCGCGGCGGTCTGCGGGGGCACGTTGGTCAGGGATGATATCATCCGTCGGCTGCACCAACCGTTCGTGTTCTCGGTGGTTGAGCGTCTGTTCAGGACCGGCGAAGCGATCTTTACCTCGATGGATACCCAGTCCATCACCTACGACCGGGTGCGGCTGGTCGATTCATCTGAGCCGGAGCACGCCCAACTGAGCCACCTGGCGCGGACAATATACACCGAGTTTAACCTCAGTTCGCTGGTGCGCCTTGATGTGCGGGCCGATGCAGGCGGCAAACTGCATGTGCTGGAAGCCAACCCCAAACCCGATCTCAAGCGCGAATCGTGTGCCTCGACCAGCCTGATTTCGGTCGGATTGCCCCAGGCCGGACTCAGCTACCAGGATCTGATTCTGAGCTTACTGGTAGACCGTCTGCATTACCTGTTCACCTATGTCCCGGATTCCGTGCGACATATTCTCGATTTGCTGGCTTAGGCCGCTCGGCTATTCTGTCCCCTGAACGTATCCCCGTTTGAGATAGGGAATCAGCCCACCCGCCTCGACGATCCCGGCCACGGATTCGGGCAGGCGCGGGAAAGAAAACGTCTGCTCTCCTACCATTACCTGCGCCTGAGCCACATCCAGTTCCAGCGAATCGCCGGTCTCTACCAGCGCCGCCACCAGCGGGCATTGAATCACCAGCAGGCCGCTGTTGATGGCATTGCGGTAATAGATGCGCGCGAATGAGGCGGCAATCACGGCCCGCACTCCGGCAGCCACCAGACAGGTCACCGCCTGTTCGCGGCTGCTGCCATTACCCCAGTTGCGCCCCGCGACGATCACATCCCCCGGCTGGACCTGCGCCGCAAAGTGTGGGTCGAGGTCCTCCAGCGCGTGACTCGCCAGTTCCGCCGGGTCGTGACTGACGGTATAGGTATATTTCCCCGGAAAAACAAGGTCCGTGTTGACGTTATCGCCGTACTTCCAGACTCGGTGCTTCGTGCTCATGATACCCCTTCCATCACCGCGGCAGGGTGCGTGATGTACCCGGCCAGCGCGCTGGCGGCGACCACTGCCGGATTTGCCAGGTAGATGTCGGCCTCGCGTTCCCCCATCCGCCCACGAAAGTTGCGACTGGCGCTGCTGATGCACACTTCGCCCGGAGCCAGCACACCCATGTGGTTGCCCATGCACGGCCCGCAGCCCGGTGAACCAATCGTCGCCCCGGCAGCCACCAGGTCACGGATATAACCGGCATCCAGCGCATCTTCCAGCACCTGCGACGAGGCCGGTATCACCAG
>JAIOHO010000819.1 GCA_019912905.1 Anaerolineae bacterium | reverse complement strand
GCCCCGCTCCCCGGACCGCTCACCTCATGTCCAACCTGTGCCGCAATGACGCTGGTCAGCGGACGGCTGACCCGGCGGCGGCCTAACTGTGCGCGTGCCAGCGCCGCCGAGGGCCGGGGTTTATGCGTCAACACGATCGCCCCTACCATCGCCACCAACAGGAGGATGGCAACCGCCTGCATGGGCAGCATATAGCGGCTGAACAGCAGCTTGCCGACATCTGCCGGGCTGCCAAAAGTCGGTGCGGCGGGCATCGACAGCGGAGCCGCCAGCGCGCGCGTCGAGCCGTCGAACAGCCGATCCACACCCAGGATCAGCAGGGTGGAAACCCCGCGTTTGAAGCCAAAGGCTTCCTCGTCGTTGAGCCGCGCCAGTACATGATTTTCGTTTCCGGCTTCGACCAATGCCCACGAGCGCAGGTCGGTGTCTTCCGCAAATTCGACGGCCTGCGATTCGCTGCCCAGGGCAATATCGCTGACCAGTACCTGCGTATCATCAGCGCTGAAATCGGAGCCGAAATCGACCAGGCTGACCGCCGGGACTTCGTCATATGCATTAAAGATCATCACGCGCCCGCTGCGCTCGTCAGTAGCGGTGAGGTCATCAGCCACCAGCGACAGTGTGGGCTGCTGGTCGGCGCTGTAGGCCACCGCCGTGCCCAGGAAACCCTGTTCCAGCGTCACCGTCTGGTTCAACAGGACATTTTCGGTATCTGGTTCGACCAGGGCAATTTCGTAATCGCCCGCCGGAAAACTCAGGTATCCGACGGTGTCGCCAAACTGGAGGCCTTCTTCGACCACCTCACCGTTGATACGCAGGTTAACGGTCCCACTGTCGCGGACAAAATCGGCGATGCGTACCTGAGGGGCAGCCAGCGGCGGCGTAAACCCGGTAACTGGCCCGGCACCCAGGCCCAGACCCACCACCACCAGGAACAACAGCGCCAGCACCATCGCGCCGGGCGTCATCCAGCGGAAGGGCGTGGAACCGCCCAGCTTTTCCGCCCCCAGCAGCATGATGACGAACAGGAACAAAACCATAATCGCCCCGGCGTAGACTGTGACCTGGACCATCGCCAGGAAGGGGGCATTGAGCATTAAGAACAGGAACGCGATGCAGCCCATGACGACAATTAAGAAGAGGGCGCTGTGAACAGCGTTCTCGCTCAGGAGCATCAGCACGGCAGCGACTACGGCTATCGCGCCGATAAGAATGAAAAGACTTACTTCAGTCATTCTCTATTGTCCTGTTGGAAAGTGACTTTGTGGATTTTATCGCAAACAGCGCCAGAGTCAAACGCCCTGGCGCTTAAAATCCCCTTCGGTAAACAGCGGCCCCGGTCTATTTTGCATCCTCCATATCGGGAATGGACCGGGTGTATTTTCCTGGCTCGACCTGCTGCGGCGTCGCTTCCACGCCCTCAGTTGGGGCTTCGATGAGCATCTCCTTGGTGTAGATGGCGTCACGCCGGTCGGTAAAGCTCAGACGATGTTCGCGCGTCAGGACAATCGCCTCGGTCGGGCAGGCATCTTCACAGTAGCCACAGAAGATGCAGCGCAGCATATTGATCTCATAGGTCTTGGCGTAGCGCTCACCGGGGCTGAATCGTTCCTCGTCCGTATTTTCGGCGGCCTCGACCCAGATGGCATCCGCCGGACATGCCGCCGCGCACAGCGCGCAGCCGATACATTTTTCCAGGCCGTTATCGTAGCGCTTCAGTTCATGCCGCCCTTTGAAGCGCTCTTTGAATGGGCGCATTTCTTCGGGATACTGAATCGTGACCGGTTCTTCAAGGACGTGCTTAAAGGTTGTTTGAAAACCACGTATCAGGTTCATAACGTCAGTCCCTCTCCTCCCACTCAATCCGCGCCGGATGACCGGGCAGGTTTGTTATCCTGATCGACTGGCTCAATTGCCATTTCTTGAGCCGCCTCTGGATTCACCGACGCCAGCCGGTCCAGCATCTTCAGAAGGCTGTTGTACAGGATGAACGGCGCGGCCAGGATGCCGCCGAGCACGTTCAGCGCCGCGTAGCCGATGCCTTTGCGTTCGCCGGTAATCATCGGGTCCAGTTCCTCGGCCTGTTCGTCTTCGCCGCCGCGCCCGAACATCAGGTACGCGCCGCCGACCACGACCACGAAGAAGATACCCCCGGCGATGCCGTAGACGATCGGACTGCCGGACAGATCGCCGATGACCACTGACACCGCAGTCCAGACCACCGCCAGCAGCGCCGCAGGCAGCATGACCTTCCAGCCGAACTGCATCAGGCGGTCGTAACGAATACGGGGCAGAGTCGCGCGCACCCACACCATCAGGATGAGCATGAGGAGGATCTTCCCGATCATCACCAGCGGCCCCAGGATGGGCGCGTTCTGGACCAGGCCAAAGCCGTCGTTATAGCCGCCGAAGAACGTCGCCACGACCAGCGCGCTCACCGCAATCATCGCCAGGTATTCGGCCATCATAAACATGGCGAACTTCATACCGCTGTATTCCGTCTGATAACCCTGGGTCAGTTCCTGCTCGGCTTCGGGCAGATCGAACGGCGCACGGCTGGTTTCGGCAAAGACCGCGATAATCAGGATGAGAGCTGCCAGCGGATTCTGGAACACGTACCAGTCCCAGACCATGACCTGACCGCGGATCATGTCGCCCAGGCTCATGCTGCCCGCCAGCATAATCGGGACGGCCAGCGACAGGCCGAAGCTCAATTCGTAACTGATCATCTGGGCAGAAGCACGCAGCGCACCGAGCATGGCGTACTTGTTGTTGCTCGACCAACCGGCCAGCACGATGCCATAGGTGCCGATGCTGGTCAGCGCCAGCAGCCACAGCAGCCCGACGTTCGGGTCTGCCAGGCCAAGCGGCACACGGAACCAGACGTCCCCCAGCGAGGGGGCAAACCAGGGCACGACGATCTCTGGCCCGATGGGAATCACACCAAACAGCAGCAGCACGGGCAGCGTCTTGATCAGCGGAGCCAGTGTGAAGACCGCCCTGGATGCACCCACAGGCATGAGGTCTTCCTTGAAGATCAGCTTGATGCCATCGGCCAGCGGTTGCAGGAACCCAAGCGGGCCAACCCGATTCGGGCCGATACGCTGCTGAAAGAAGGCGATAAAACGCCGTTCCAGCAGGGTTGTGTAAGCAAAGCTGGTCAGCACGATAAAGAAGAACACAGCGCCAAAGACAATCGGCCAGACGACGCTGCATCCGGAGTCTGCCGAACACTGCACCACATTCATCGCGCGGGTGGATGGATCAAAAATGAACTTGAGCGCCCCGTCGCCGAAGGCAAACAGCGCCTCAAAGTTGACGATGACGAACGCGATGCCGTTATAGAGAAACAGCACCACTAATGCCGCAACGAGGAGACGCTGGGTCGCGACCCAGATAATCAGCAGCACCAGCGGAATCAGCACCAGCACCTTCAGACCTGTATCCACCGGCGCGATCAGCGTGCCGACGAACGTCAGGGCCGTCAGAATGCCGAGAATGCCGTAGACGACGTTGGTCAGAATGCGTTGAATATTCTTGGGCATTTAACTTCCAACCTTACTGCGTTCGGCCATTGTGACTTTCGAAACCTTGCCCACAGCCAGGGTAAGCGGCATGGCCGTCGTGGTCAGATGGCGCGGCAGTGTCACCGTGCCTGATGGAATGCCATCATCCACGCGGACCTGCACCTGCACCGCCGGGCCGTGATCCACTTCGATTTCGACGGTATCGCCGCTGTCCACCTTCAAATGTTTCGCATCCGCGCTGTTCAGGCCGACATGAGGCGCAGCCACTCGCGCATCCACCAGCATCGTAGGCCGGAAGGTGCGTTCCCGATTATACAGG
>JAIOHO010000818.1 GCA_019912905.1 Anaerolineae bacterium | reverse complement strand
CGCATCGGCGCCTTCACCCTGTTCGCCACCCATTACTTCGAGCTGACCGCGCTGGCGCAAACCCTCACTGGGGTCGCCAACGTGCATTTGGAAGTCGCCGAGCACGGCGAGGCGCTGATCTTCCTGCACAGCGTGCGGGACGGACCGGCCAGTCGCAGCTACGGCTTGCAGGTCGCCGCGCTGGCTGGGGTTCCACGCCACGTCGTCGCCCGCGCCCGGCACCACCTGGAAGCGCTGGAAACGCTGCCCGGCCTATCCCCATCCGCCGCGCCCACGCCCCAGCTTTCCCTATTCGCGCCGCCGGAACCCGAAGCGGTGGCAATGCTGCGCGCGATCGATCCCGACCGACTCAGCCCGCGCGAGGCGCTGGAGCTGGTCTATCGGCTGCGTGAGCGCCTGCCACCGGGTTCGTAAGTCTTCTTGAAATCTCCTATACCGCAGCGTGGCATATACCGACCGTCGTGACCCGCTTCGACTATGGCCCCTATGGAAGCGAACAGCAGCGCAGTGGCAGCCTCCTCCCCGAGCGCGGCTACGCCGGCATGTACCGACATGCCCCGACCGGCCTGTACCTGACACACTACCGGGCGTACAGTCCAGCCACTGGACGATGGCTGACGCGCGATCCGATCTTTGAGGCGGGGGGCATCAACCTTTATGCGTATGTTGAAGGAAACCCGATTAGTCGCATTGATCCGTTCGGGTTATATGGTACACCCAGTTGTGCTTACTACTCGCAAGCCTGTAAGAGAAGTGGTGGGTATGCATGCGCGGCTCAGTATATTTGTCCGGTATTTCCTGAAGGTGAAGAAAATGCTTGGTGGCAATGTGTTCGTCAGTGTCTACAAGAGGAACATAATAGAAGGGAGGAATCGGAAAACTCTTGCTATGTAACGGACAATCCTTATACAGATCATACAACCTGCCTTACAGCATGTAGTATCAATAGCGGTAATCCTGGCATGCCTCATGGCACTCCACCCAGACCTTAGAATTAACGAGTAATTGGCATGGAAATTCTAAAAAAAGTACCGCTTCTTCTATCAATATTTTTAGGCCTGTTCTTGGCGTCTAATTTTTTTATGCTGTTCTTCTATTACTTGACTCCTGAATTTGAATGGAAGTCACTAGAGCATCAACTTAAGAACTATGCTGAAAATGCGCTGCTGTTTTTTACGATTGGTTTTGTTGTTTCTGTGGTTTTCGTTTTTTCTATAGGTTGGCCGTTGTATCTGTTGGGAAAATTTTATTCTGTCGATAATTATATAACCAGCTGTCTTGGTGGAGTGGCTGTAACTACGGTTCCTTATGTTGTTTGTGTTTCCTTAGGGTGGAACATTCCTAGTGTGACTGAAAAATCAGGGTTGATAGTGTTTCTCGTGCTGGTTATATGTGGGGGTGTCAGTGGGCTTATATTTCACTTTATTGAAAAAAGAAAAGCAGAGCAAAAGAGGTCGTAATTATTTAGTTCTTGATTAGTGCATATTCCGGCCCATCATGAACACTGATTCTGGTTGAACAAATCATAGGGTCAGAGTCATTGAT
>JAIOHO010000817.1 GCA_019912905.1 Anaerolineae bacterium | reverse complement strand
GTCTGGAGTAAGAAGTTGCGGACAGGTTCAGGCTGGCGGGCAAGAACTTCTTCAATCAGATAGTCCACGATGTAGTGATTGTCTCCGGCGAATGCCCGGATGAACCCAGGCACATCCTGGTGACTCTGCATTGAAATCGCGGCTAATTGCAGTCCGGCAATCCAGCCTTCGGTGCGGGTTTCCAGCGCATCAATATCTTTGTCCGAAAGATCAAGCCCCATCACCTGATGGAGGAAACGGGCCGCTTCATCAGGCGTAAAGCGCAGGTCGGCAGCGCGCAGCTCGGTCAATTGCCGCCGCGCCCGTAACCGCGCCAGAGGCAGATTTGGATCTTCGCGGGTTGTGATGACCAGGTGCATCCTGGGGGGCAGATGCTCCAGCAGAAAGGTCAGTGCATGGTCAATGGGTCTAGAATCAATCAGGTGATAATCATCAAGCACAAGGAGGAAATCATCCGGGAAGGCGACGATTTCATTAAGCAGCGCTGTCAAAATCGCTTCAATTGGCGGTGGCTGAGGCGATTGGAGTACAGCGAATACCTCTTCGCCAATCTTCGGTGCTGTCGTCTGCACAGCACCGACGAAGTAAGTCAGAAAGCGTGTGAGGTCGTTATCCCCTTCGTCCAGCGACAGCCAGGCGGTCGGGCGGTTGCAATCCGTAACCCATTCGCTGACCAGGGTGGTTTTCCCAAAACCGGCGGGAGCAGAGATAAGGGTCAGTTTACCATGCAACCCTTCGTTCAGACGATCAATCAGACGGCGACGAAGAACCACCTTCGTCCGAGGCAAGGGAATATAGAGTTTAGTAGATAGAATAGACGCAATCATCCATCGAGTATATCCAGTATTGAAAACCGGCTCAATATGGCAATCAGCAACAAGGATAGGGAAATTGACCGGGCTGGATGGAGGGCATATGCGAGTTGCAGCTTTGATGATTTTTAGCTATCGAGTGGAAAGTCAGTTACAGGCAAGTTGACAATCCAAAACCAAAAAACCACCCATGAAAGATGGTTTTTCGTTAATCATGGTTTGAGAATTGTTTGATGAACCCGAGGTGATTCGGACTCTACCTTAAATTTTCACACTGAACGCCCTGCTCGTACTGGCTCATCAGGGATCATCCGAAACGCGGGTTCGACCCTCCATTGATCCCGCACTGGCTACGCAACAAAAATCCCGCTCAATTAGGCGGGATTTATCCATTCGGGAGCGACGGGGGGTTGATCCCTCACTGGCTACGCTATTCTCCCACGAAAAACCGAGTATCAGCAGGTCGTCAAAGCGCTTTTGGCCGTCGCCTGAACCCCTTTCAGACCACAACTTCAATGATCGCTGCTCATCCTCTCCGAGCGGCATAGAGTACGTCGTTCATTTAGACGAGCTTATTGTCTTGCTCTTCATCCTCTAGCATTCTGGGAGATGGGTTGCACCCTTATGCGCGATAGGAGATGCGCACAAGCGCATATGTTTTTGGTTCGTAAGCTGTGTGAGCGTTGGCTATACTTGCTGCATGTCAACGCAAATTCTCGCCACCAAGCTGTATATCCCCGTGCCTCGCCCCGGGGCAGTGCCACGTGCGCGGCTGATCGAACGGCTCAATACGGGCCTGCACGGCAAATTGACGCTTGTCTCCGCGCCCGCAGGCTTCGGCAAGACGACGCTGGTCACAGAGTGGATTACCAGTGATGAACATCCATCCGCATGGCTATCGCTGGATGAAGCTGACAGCGACACGGTCCGTTTCCTGACCTACGTCATCGTCGCGTTGCAGACGATCGCACCTCATGTGGGCACTGGAATTGTGAACTTACTGAAATCACCGCAGCCGCCGCCAATCGACTCGCTGCTGCCACCTCTGCTCAACGAGCTTGCGACGATGCCGCATGACTTTGTGCTGGTGCTGGACGATTATCACGTCCTTGACAGCAAGGAAATCGACGCTGCGCTGACGTTTCTGATCGACAACCAGCCACCGCAGATGCATCTGATCGTCACCACCCGTGAAGATCCACCTTTGCCGCTGGCGCGTCTACGAGCGCGTGGTCAGCTAACCGAACTGCGTGCGGCTGACCTGCGCTTCACAGCCGACGAGGCCGCCGCGTTTCTCAATCAGACGATGGACCTGGCGCTTTCATCAGAGGCTGTCGAGGCGCTGGAACAGCGTACTGAAGGCTGGATTGTGGGTCTACAGTTGGCAGCGATTTCGATGCAGGGCCAGCAGGATACGCACCAGTTTGTGCAGTCGTTTACCGGCAGCCATCACTTTGTGCTGGATTACCTGATCGAAGA
>JAIOHO010000077.1 GCA_019912905.1 Anaerolineae bacterium | reverse complement strand
GCCGTATTCCAAGGATGACCAGTGCGGCCTGCTGTGGACGCGCTGGCGTCTGCCCTGAGCGGTTTGTGATCCGGCTTGCCGGGGTGGTGAGCCGGATCAATTTTATGCTGATGCAGTGTCACCGGGGATAGGCTCCAGCGGTACCCCGTGAAGCCGCTCTGCCGGGATGGTTGCGCCAACTTCGGGTGCCGCCCAGCGGACGCCGTTGGTGATAACACGCTGCACGTCTGGGTGGTAATAAATCGGATAGGTCTCGTGGCCGGGGCGGAAGTAAAAGATCTTGCCGCGCCCGCGCCGGTAAGTGCAGCCGCTGCGAAAAACCTCGCCACCCTGGAACCAGCTGATCAAGATCAGCTCGTCAGGAGTCGGAATGTCGAACGGTTCGCCGTACATTTCGGCATGCGGGATCTCGATATACGGCCCGATTCCCTCGACGATCGGGTGGCCGGGGGTCGCCACCCACAGGCGTTCCTTTTCGGCGGCTTCGCGCCACTTGAGATCGCAGGTCGTGCCCATCATCCGTTTGAAGATCTTGGACTCATGGCCGGAGTGCAGCACCACCAGGCCCATGCCCTCCAGCACGCGTTTTTGCACGCGATCCACAATGCGATCATCCACGTCCTTGTGCAGCATGTGTCCCCACCATGTCAGCACGTCGGTCTCGGCGAGGGTCGCATCCGTCAGCCCATGCTCTGGTTGATCGAAAGTCGCGGTTTGGGTCTGCATGCCCGCTTCCTGCAAAAACTGCGCAATGACGGTATGCATCCCGTTGGGGTAGATTTTCTGCACCTCCGGGTGGATTTGTTCGTGTCGGTTCTCATTCCATATCGTGACTCGCAATGTGGAACTCATCTGCTTTTGACTCCCTGTGCGTCTGATACTCATCATTCGATTATCTCAAAGCGAATCGGCGTGTTTTTGTTCTCAATCTGGTCCAGCCACTGGTCTGAGGCGTAGACCGGCAAATTGGGAATCAGGACCCGGTAGCGATGCTGCCATATGCAGCGACTGCCCTGCCAGATGCGAAGGGTAGGGCGGTCAAGCACCTGCGTGACACGCAGGATAAAGCGACCCTGCGGCGCGGATTGTTCGCCGGGGTAGATGGTATGGGGCGACACCCATTCGAGTGGAGGGGCAATTTCAATCGGAATGGATTCCCCATCCGGCCAATCGCCGAGGTCGAGGTAAGTCCGAATAGAGCGTGCCGCATGACGCCCACCCAGAGCCGCCACGTCTGCGGTCTCAGCCGCATGAATCAGATTACCAGCGGCGAATACGCCTTTGACGGAGGTTTGCAGGCGTAGATTAACGCGCGGGCTGTGACCATGCGGGTCGATGGCAAGGCCCCCTGCATAGCCCAGTTCGTAATCTGGAATCCAATTGCCCGTAAATACGATTGTGTCGCATGGTATGGTGCGCGATGAGCCGTCACGAACGTCCGCCAGTTCGACAGCTTCCACCCGCTGTTTACCGAGGATGCGCTGAACTTTCAGGTCGGTCAAGACGGGTACGCGGTGGCGGTCAGCGCTCACCAGCTTATAAGGCAGAAACGTCTGATGGCGGGAGAATTCTGTTACGATTCCCACCACATCGACACCTGCTTCCTTCAGGGTGAGCACGGCAGAAAAACCGACGTGATCGGCTCCGATGACCAGTGCTCGTTTGCCGACCGGGTGATGGTGAACGTGAACGAAGTTTTGCAGCGAACCGGTCGTGAAGATGCCTGCCGGACGGCTGCCTGGAATCAGGCGTGCGCTTCGTGGACGCTCACGGCAGCCGGTAGCCAGCAGGACCGCTGACGACTGGATCTGCGTCAGACCGTCGGGGCGCGTCGCGGTCAGGCAGGTGGCACTGTCCCAACCGGTTACCGTAGTCTCAGTCAGAATCTCGACGCCGTACCGTTCAGCCAATTGAACCTGCCGGGCCGCATAAGCGGGGCCGGTCAGGATGCGATGCTGGTCGCGCATGCCGAAGCCAATGTGATGGCAGTGCCGCGGAATACCGCCCGCCTGTTGTTCCCGATCGACCACCAGCACGTTTCCAACACCCAGTTTGCGCAGTTCAATCGCCGCCGATAATCCCGCTGGCCCAGCTCCGACGATGACTACATCGGTTTTAAGCCGGTTCATGAGGTTTTTCCAGGCCCAGTAAGCAGCTTGCAGATTGGTGCGTAGACTCTGCCAGCAGCGCCGTTACTTCTGCCAAGCAGTAGAAACCCTGGCAGCGGCCCATCTGCGCGCGCGTGCGCCGACGCAGCGCATCGAAACTGCGCGCAGGAATGACGGCCTGCGCCGCATCTAGGATTTCGCCTCGTGTGACGCGTTCGCAGTGGCAAACAATGCGCCCATAATCGGGATTGGAACTAATCATCTCGTCGGACTGAAATGGGCGGGGGAAAGCTTCGCTGATGTTGGGCATTTGAACCGGGCGAAAGACTGCTTTGCGCTGTAAACTCAGGCCTGCCTCGGCCAACTGCTCGACGGCGTATTCGGCAATCCCCATAGATGCGCTCAGTCCGGTCGAGCGGATACCACCCACACAGAGGTAGCGTTGATCCGCGTGCAGGTGAATCTGGTAGTCGCTGTGTTCGGTGGCCGTGCGCAGCCCGGCATAAGTGGCGGTCACCTCCTCCAGGATAAGTTCGGGCACAATCTGCTTACCCTTGCCCCAGATCGCCGCGATACCCGCTTCGGTGGTATCGGTCTCGGTTCTGTCTTCCAGATCTTCAGCGGTCGGCCCCAGAAGAATATTGCCGAAGACGGTTGGGCAGATCATGACCCCTTTGGTGGTTCGGGTGGGTACAGGCATTAGAATGTGATTGACCAACTCGCGCGCCATCTTGTCAAAGACGATGAGTTCACCGCGCCGGGGTGTCACGTGGAATTCATCGAAACCCAGCATCGCGTTGAGTGTGTCTGCATGCAATCCTGCCGCGTTGACCAGAAAGCGACAGTTTATCGACTCTGTGGGGCACGTCAGGATGTGCTCGCCGCTAATGCTGGTGCCGATCGCTTGAACCGGGCTGTTCAAGCGCAGGTTTACGCCGTTGAGGACCGCCTGTGTAGCATAGGCCAGGGGAGTCGTAAACGGGCAGATGATCGATTCGCCAGGTACTTCCAGTGCCCCTAATGCGCCCGGCCCCAGATGAGGTTCACGCCGATAAAGTTCATCCCGTGAAATGAAGTCCACATCTGCCACACCATTGTGA
>JAIOHO010000816.1 GCA_019912905.1 Anaerolineae bacterium | reverse complement strand
GCCAGCAGGGTTTTACCCGCGTTTTCCCAGCCCCGGCCCAGAATCGGGTGGACGAACACGACCTGTTTGAAGGCCTGCGCCTGGACGAGCCGATGAGCATGTCATGACCGAGACTGCGGCTGATACCCGCGTCGACCGCTTGCTGGACGCCATCGAACTGATTAAACAGGACCGGCGCGACGAGGCGCGTGCCCTGCTGCGCGGGTTGGTCAATGAAGATGGCGATTTTGAAGACGCCTGGCTGTGGTTAAGCGTCGCCGTAGATTCCCTCGATCAAAGTTCGGTCTGCCTGGATAATGTGCTGCGCGTGAATCCGCGTCATGCAGAGGCGGCAGGGGCGCTGTACCGCATCCGCATGCCGGAGATGGTGATGGACCGCCGCCGTACCCGACTTCGTCTTTACCGGGACCTGGCCCTGGGCGGCATGTGGGCGCTGGTGCTGTTCCTGCTGTACGGCATGCTGTTCCTGTATTTCGACATCATCCCCGCCTGACAATCAGGGATTGATCAGCGCTGCGTAGCGGCGGGCGACGATGGCCTGCCCCTCAGGACTCTGGACCCAGGCGATGAACTGGCGCAGGGGACCTTCTGGTTCGCCCGGTCCCGCGAAAAACAGCGTGGTTCGCAGCGGATAATTATTCTCCGAGATGCTCAACTGGGTCGGCGTGATGCTGTTGATGCGCAGGGTCTGGACCCTTGAATCGACCTCACTGATCGAAATGTAGCCGATGCTGCCCGTCTGACGGGCGACACTGGTCAAGACGGCCTGGCTCGAAGGGGCAATCTGCGCCGTCTGGGTGGTCCGCCGCTCGCCCATCACCAGTCGTTCATACTCCGCCCGCGTGCCGGACCCCGCCTCGCGGCTGATGACCTGAATCGACAGGTGCGGCCCGCCCACTTTCTCCCAGTTGGTAATGCGCCCCTGATAAATATCGCGCAGCTGCTCGATCGTCAGGTTCGTGACCGGGTTACCCAGGTGGGTGATGATGGTCAGACCATCCTGTCCGACAGGCGCGCCCCACAGCGTAACCTCTTCGGGCGGCAGATGATTGGTCAGAAAGTAAACCGGCGGGTCGCTGAAGGCTTCCTCGGCGGCGGTGGCATAACTTCTGGCGCGGATCTCGAAACGGATGTGGGGCACGAGCTGCGCATACCCCCGTGTCAGGTCGGTCAGCAGCGGCAGCGTATCGATGCTGTTGAGGCGCAGAATAACCGCGTCGGTTGTCGGCGTCGTAGCAGGCAGCACCGACCCCCCGCAGCCTGCCAGCGTCAGGGCCATCATCACAAACGTGCGCCTGGCTCGCCCACCCATTGGCCGATCAGCCCTGTGCGTCAATTGGCTGCAAAAGATCGGAGTCGGTCAAGGTGGTTCCTTTACTCGTGGGTGTGGTGCCCCTGAAAATCCTGGAGAAAGTTGGCCCGATACACCTCCAGATTGCCATCCAGAATGGCGGCTCGCATCGCGCGGACATGCTGGATCAGGAAGTGAATGTTATGCAGACTGAGCAGCATGTGCGCCAGGATTTCTTTGGCTTTCACCAGATGGCGCAGATAGGCGCGCGAAAAATTCTGGCAGGTATAACAATCGCAGGTTTCATCCAGTGGGCGTGGATCACGGGCATGCTCCAGATTGCGCATGTTGATGCGCCCACGCGAGGTCAGGGCCGAGCCGTGCCGGGCCAACCGGGTCGGAATCACGCAGTCGAAAATATCGACTCCGCGCAGGATGCCTTCGATCAGGTCGTCCGGTTCCCCCACACCCATCAGGTAGCGCGGCCTGTCGTCCGGCAGCATCGGCAGGGTGAAGTCCAGTGTCTGGTTCATCTCCGTTTTGGATTCGCCCACCGCCAGCCCGCCGATGGCGTAACCGGGAAATTGGAGATCGAGGAGCGCCGCCGCCGACTGTGCCCGCAGGTCCTCGAAGATGCCGCCCTGCACGATGCCAAACAGCGCCTGACCTTCGTCGTCCGGGTGAGCTTCGCGACAGCGGCGTGCCCAACTGGTCGTGCGTGCGACCGCCGGTTCGACGGTGGCGCGATCGCGCGGTTTGGGGCACTCGTCGAAGCACATGATGATGTCCGCTCCCAGATTCTGCTGAATCTGGATCGAAATTTCGGGGGTAAAGCGGTGCTGGCTGCCGTCGATGTGGCTGCGGAAGGTCACGCCGTCGCCGTCAATCCGGTTGATCTCCGCCAGACTGAACACCTGAAACCCGCCAGAGTCGGTCAGGATGGGTCCGGGCCAGTTCATGAAGGGATGCAGCCCGCCGAGGTCGCGCACCAGTTCGTCTCCGGGGCGAAGATGCAAATGGTAGGTGTTCGCCAGAATCAGCGATGCCTGCAATTCGTGCAGGTCACGCGGCAGCACCGCTTTGACGGTGCCCTGCGTGCCGACTGGCGCGAAGACCGGCGTCGGGATCGGACCATGCGGCGTGTGGAAGATTCCTGCCCGCGCGCGCCCCTGCGTTTTGATGATTTCAAAGGTAAATGGCATGCGATCTAAATCCTTAAGAACAGTTGGGAATTATAACAAATATTGTCGGCCCTGGCGCTAGCACGCCTCTCCTGGGAATGCTATACTGCTGCATTATGATAAGCCTGTACGATCTTCTCGAAGCAGCCAACGGCCAATTATTCGGCGAACCCCATGCTCAGCTTTTCACCGGCTTTTGTCTGGATTCTCGATTAGCCGAGGAAAACCAGATTTTTGTCGCGCGCAAGACTGATCAGGGCGATACCCATCAGTATATCCGCGAAGCGGTCGAACGTGGCGCGATGGGCGTGTTGTGTTCACGCCCGCCAGAGATGGATACCGACGGTTTATCGGTCATCATCGTCAAGGACACCGAACTGGCGATGATGAACTGGGCCACCTACGCGCTGGAAAAACTAGGCGCGCAGGTGATCGGCGTGACCGGTTCATCCGGCAAATCCGTGACTGCTGAAGCCATCCGGTTGGTCCTGTCTCAGCGCTATAAAGTTCACAAGAGCACCGGCGAATATCACGGGCGTTTGCGGCTGCCACTGGCGCTGGCCGGACTGCGGGCCGAGCATGAGATGGTCATTTTGGAAATGGGAGCCTGGCAGCCTGGCGAGATCGCCGAAATGGTGCACGCGACTCATCCTGAAGTGGGCGTGGTGACGCATATCGGTCACGCGCACACCGACACCTTTGCCGACCTCGACCAGATCGCCCATGAAGAGGGCCTCCTGATCGAAAACCTGCCGGAATCCGGCCTGGCCGTGCTCAATTATGACGACGATTTTATTCGCATGATGGCGGGCCGTTCGCAGGCCAGGGTGCTGACGGCAGGCTGCAATTTTGGCGCGGATCTGATGGCTTACAATATCGTCATCAGCCAGACCAAAACGGGTTTCGATCTGCGCTATGGGGCTGATCGGTATGTGGGCCGCTGGACACCGCTTGTCAGTAAGGAACATCTGTACAGCGTCCTGTTTGCCCTGGCCGTCGGGCTGCATTTTGATGTCCCGGTTGCCGAAGGGCTGAAAGCACTGACCGACATGCAGCCGCTGCCCGGACGCATGAATCCGCTGCGTGGGATTCACAACTGCCTGCTGGTCGATGATTCTTATGATGCAACGCCGCAGTCGATGGAGGCTGCGCTGGACTGGCTACGCTCGATGCGCGGCGACGGCACCAGCACCCGCACCATCTTCGTCATGGGCGACATGGATAACCTCGGCCCCTATACGCAGCGCGGTCACCGGCAGGTTGGGCAGATCACTGCTGAAGCCGCAGACATCCTGGTGACGGAAGGCGCTCAGGCGGCGATTGCGGCCCGCTCCGCTGCCGATCATGGTCAGGATCGCCGCAGCATCCACCTGACCTACAGTTTCCAGGATACGATCGCGGTTTTTAAAGACCGGCTGCAACTGACCGAAAATGACATCGTCCTCGTCAAAGGCGGCACCTCTGCGCGTATGGAACTGGTCGTCAAAGCGCTGCTGGCTGATCCTCAGGATGCCAATCAACTCGCTCGCCAGGGTGCGGACTGGGACACGTCGCTGTCTCTGCCCCCGGCGACCACGACCTGGATCGAGATCGACCAGGGGGCGATTGCCCACAATGTCCGCCAGATTCGCCAGATGGTCGGGGATCATGTCCGCCTGATGGCAATTGTCAAGGCCGATGCCTACGGGCATGGGGCCGTCGCCAGCAGCATCACGGCGCTGGCGAATGGGGCCGAAGCCCTGGGCGTCGCTACCTTTGAAGAAGCGCTCGAGCTGCGGGATGCGGGCATCGAGGCTCCGGTTCTCGTGCTCAGTTATACGCCGGTGTATGTCGTGCGCCAGGCGATCCGGCGGCAGATTACGCTGACCCTTTACGATCTGGATATGGCCTACGCCTACAACCGCGCCGCGCGCGAAGTCGGCGCGCCGCTGACAGTGCATATTAAAATCGATACAGGCATGGGGCGGTTGGGCGTGCTGCCAACGGGTGCGATTCCGTTTTTCCGCCACCTTATCAATTTGCAGAGCCTCGACATTGAGGGAATCTACACGCATTTTTCGATGGCTGACGAGGACCGTGATTACACCCTCGAACAACTGCGCGTCTTTAAGGGAATCGTCAATCCACTGCGAGCCAGCGGCTTCCAGTTCCGATATATTCACGCGGCCAATTCCGCTGCTACACTCACCCTGCCGGAGACGCATCTGGATATGGTGCGGGTCGGGGTCGCGCTGTACGGT
>JAIOHO010000815.1 GCA_019912905.1 Anaerolineae bacterium | reverse complement strand
GTCTGCTGCTCTTCGTTGAGTTCCTGCAACGCGGCGTGGGCGGCATCGACCTCCTGCTGGCGCTGCACCTGTTCCTCTGGCAGCGGGTGGTGGTCACTCAGCCATTCGGTGAGTTCCGCCTCCGGTCGCCGCCCGGCCTTACGATAAAAGTCAGCGATCAGGGCCGCCGCGATGCGGTAGAGCCAGGCTTCAAAGGGGGCACCCGTCAGGCGGTAGTCGGGCAGCCTTTTCACCATGTTCAGAAAGACCTCGGCGGTCACATCCTCGGCGTCTTCTTTCCGGGGCACACGATGCACCACGTAGCGATAGATCATGTCCACATAGGCGTCATAGAGCACTGCCGCCGCCTCACGGTCCCCGCTCTGGGCGCGCTGAATCACCCGAACCAGGTCGTCAGCCGACATCAGGAGTATGACCCTTTTGTGCCTGTTTCATGCCTGAGTCTGTCATCCTATACGCTGCGTCCGGAATCGAACTCCACGCGCCGATCCTACTCGCCAGCACACTGGTATCCATTATATCGCTGCTGATGGCTGAATATCGCGCCGACCGTAGCGGCTGAGGGCAGTGATGACTCGCAGGTCAGCCCCCAGGCGGCCTTCTACCCCCGGAAACACGCGGCCCGGAGGATCAGGCGCATGGTTTTTCGCCAATCCTCCGGGCCTTCCGTTCTATTCTGTCAGAACGATCACCTGAGTGGAACCTCGACGGCTGCATCGAGTCGGGAGTACAAGCGCTTCACTCGACCAGCCAGGCCAATCGCTGGGGTCTTACGCAGGTTCTGATACCAGACAGACTCTACCCCTGTCCCTGGAAGTGATTGTGTTTCTTCAGGGTGATAGGGACCCGTCGCCTTCTCCAGGCCTAAGAACCTGTGGCGGCTGGCACAAGTCTGATTGTCGCGGCTCGCGCCCTGGGGCTGATGATACTGTCGATGATGCTGGCGGCGTAACGGCGATACTTGGTCCGGTAGGCGTCGTCCACGCGGTCGTTGATGCTGCGGTCGGCGTCCGCTTCCACAAAGGTGACGTCTTTCTCAAGGCCGCCTGCCCATATCCGACCGTCATGGCGCGCCTGTTTGCCACGAAACCAGGCCGATGTGCGCCCGTTCACGGATCGGACATAGAGGTCGTCGCCGACTCGAACGACCCAGATTGTCACCGGGTTTCGCAGTGTGCCATCGCCGCGGCGTGAAGCGATCTCCACTTCTTCTGCGGTTCCGATTGTGGAGAGTTCGTCACTCGTCCAAACTGTCGTCATGGGCATCTCTCCTTCATGATCGTTCTCTCGATTTTCTGAACGACGCGGCTCTGTGGCTTTGCTCACAGCGGGTCATCTCATCCAGAGGCGTCAGTACCGGTCGCCGACCACCTTGATCCGGGACATGGCGTTCTTGATTTCACTGAGATCATCTGCCGTCAATTCGACGTCCACCGCGCCGATGTTCTCTTCCAGACGATGAAGCTTGCGACTGCCCGGAATGGGCACAATCCAGGGTTTTTGCGCCAGCAGCCAGGCCAGCGCAATCTGGGCCGGGGTCGCATCATGATTGGCTGCGATCGTCTCCAGCAGTTCGACCACCACCCGATTCGCCCGGATCGCTTCCTGGGTAAAGCGCGGGTTTCGACTGCGGATGTCGTTATCGGCAAATGTGGTGTTTTCACCGACTTTGCCGGTCAGATAACCCCGGCCCAGGGGACTATAAGGCACCAGCCCGATACCGAGTTCTTCACAGGTGGGCAGGATTTCATCTTCAATGGGCGTCCACCAGATCGAATACTCGCTTTGCAGCGCCGTGACCGGTTGAACGGCGTGGGCACGACGGATCGTGGGTGCATCCGATTCGGACAGGCCGAAGTGCTTCACCTTACCTGCCTGGATCAGGTCCTTGACGGCCCCCGCTACATCTTCAATCGGGACATCCGGGTCCGGGCGATGTTGATAGAACAGGTCAATGGCCTCGACCCGCAGCCGCCTGAGCGATTCTTCGGCGACTCGCTTAATCTGCTCTGGCCGACTATCCCGACCCACCGCTGGACCTGGCCCCTTGTCGCCATCGTGCCTGAAGCCAAATTTGGTGGCAATCACGACCTTGCCTTTGAACGGCTCAAGCGCCTCCCCGACAAGGTCTTCGTTGGTAAAGGGGCCATAGACTTCTGCCGTATCGAAGAAGGTGATGCCCCGGTCCACCGCTGCGTGCAGAAACTCAATCATTTCTTCTCTGGTTCCAATTGGCGCGTCACCAAACGTCATGCGCATGCAGCCCAGTCCGAGGGCCGAGACTTCCAGATTGCTGCTGCCAAGTTTACGTTTTTGCATGGTTACTTCTCCTCGTGGATAGGGTTCGCTCGATGCTTCGATGTGGGATGAGCAGAGATGGGTCGAAACCGATGCCAGGGATGGCGTTCGCCCCTCAACGCCCCGTCAGTTTCAGCACCGCTTCAGGAAGACGAGCGCCCTGAATGAGGATCTTCGCCGCAGCGTTTTCAATCGCGCGAAGATCCTCAGGGGTAAGTTCAATGTCTGCTGCGCCGAGGTTCTCTTCCAGACGCGACCACTTGGTGGTGCCGGGGATGGGAACAACCCAGGGTCTCTGCGCCAGCAGCCAGGCGAGTGAGATCTGAGCCGGGGTTGCCTGCTTCTCTGCCGCGACCTGGCCGAGCAGATCAACCAGGGCTTGGTTGGCCTGGCGCGCCTCTGGCGTAAACCGAGGCGAGATATTGCGAAAATCCGTGCTGTGAAAGGTAGTATTTGTGTCGATCTTCCCGGTGAGGAATCCCGCACCCAGCGGGCTGAAGGGGACAAAACCAATGCCCAGTTCCTCGCACGTCGGCAGCACTTCAGCCTCAGGGTCTCGTGTCCACAGCGAGTATTCGCTCTGGACGGCGGTAACCGGCTGGACGACATGGGCGCGGCGGATGGTTTGAGCCGCGGCTTCGGACATACCAAAGTGTTTCACCTTGCCCGCCTGGATCAGTTCCCTGACCGCGCCTGCCGTCTCTTCGATCGGTACATCCGGGTCAACCCGGTGTTGATAGAATAGATCGATCGCGTCTGTTCTGAGCCGCTTGAGGGATGCCTCAGCGACCGCTTTGACGTGCTCTGGCCGGCTGTTCAGTCCACCCGTGCGCGACCCTGTGCCGGGATCAATGTCAAATCCGAATTTGGTGGCGATCACCACCTGATCTCGTAAAGGCGCAAGGGCCTCGCCGACCAGCTCTTCGTTAGCAAACGGACCATAAGCCTCTGCCGTATCAAAGAACGTGACACCCCGTTCCACCGCCGCCCGAATGAGCGCAATCATCTCCTGCTTATCGGCTGGCGGACCATAAGCCGAACTCATGCCCATGCAGCCCAGTCCGAGGGCTGAGACTTCCAGATTGCTGTTGCCAAGTTTACGTTTTTGCATTTTCTGAACTCCGATCAGTTATGACCAACGACTGAATGCGGCACATAGAGGTCTTCCATGAACGCAATTTCTTCCGGTGTGAGCTTGATTGTCACCGATTCGACCGTGCTCTCAAGCTGAGCGATTTTGGTTGCGCCGATCACAGGCGCGACGACCGGTTCTTTATGGAGGAGCCAGGCCAGTGCGATCTGAGCACGAGGCGCACCGTGCTTTTCGGCAATGTCCGCAAGCCGTTCAACGACCAATTGATCGGCCTGTGCGGTGGCATCATATTTGCGCTTCGCAATCTGATCCGTTTCGAGACGCACGGTGGTCTCCTCCCGATCACGCGCCAAGCGCCCCGATGCCAGCGGGCTGTAGGGGGTCGCCGCAATTTTTTCTTCCCGACACAGCGGCAGCATCTCTCGTTCCTCTTCGCGGTAGATGAGGTTGTAGTGATTCTGCATCGACACAAACCGCGTCCATCCGTTGGTTTCGGCCACATGCAGCGCCTTCTGGAACTGCCAGGCGTACATGGCCGAAGCACCGATATAACGCGCCTTACCCGCTTTCACCACATCATGCAAAGCCGCCAGGGTCTCTTCGATGGGGGTGTTGTAATCCCACCGATGGATAATGTAGAGATCCACATAATCGGTGTTGAGGCGTTTAAGGCTGTGGTCGATTTCACTCAGGATGGCTTTTCTGGAAAGACCCTCACCGTTGGGGCCTTCATGCATTTTTCCGCGCACCTTGGTGGCGATCACCACTTCGTCGCGGTGGGCAAAATCTTTTAACGCCCGACCGAGAATTTCCTCGCTGTTGCCCTTTGCATACACGTTTGCGGTATCAAAAAAATTGATACCCAGGTCAAGCGCTTTCCTGATGATTGAGCGGCTGTCGTCCTCATCCAGTGCCCACGTATTGTGACCCCATCCCTCCGCAGAGCCAAAACTCATACAGCCCAGACAGATCCGTGACACGTCCAGGCCGGTGTTTCCTAGTTTTGCATATTCCATTGGATTGATCCTCCTTGAAACTTGCTTGCGCCACGATCATGACTGCTCTTGTTCGTCGCTGACGTGCTCCATCCAGTCGGCGGCCTGCCACCCGCTGAAACGCTACTCGGTTTCGTCCAGAGTCACGATTGCGGCCCTGACCGCCGTGATCGCGCACGGCCACCCGGCATAGAAAGCCAGATGTGTGAACAGTTCGGCCAGTTCGTCTTTGCTGATCCCATTGGCTCGGGCGCGCTTAATGTGAGAGGGTAATTCGTTGGTCCGATACAGCGCGACGAGCGCGGCGACGGTAATCAGGCTGCGGTCGCGCGGGGATAAACCGGGACGTTCCCAAATGTCGCCGAAGAGCACATCGTCGGTCACTTCCATCAACTTGGGCGCGAACTCTCTTACCTCGTCAAGCGTGGGTTGTGCTTTAGCCATCGTAGGTTCTCCTTCGTGCGTCGAACAAGGGATCAATGCGTACACTGCCGGTTAATCGTTCCGCAGACTCTTTGACGGACGGTTGTGTGCCGTTTCTTTGGATGTCCATTTTCTGAGTTCTTTCTCCAGCGATTTTGAGTGAAGTGACATTCGTCTGGAACCAGTTACCGACAATCGTTTCGGTGGTTCCGTCTTGAGGGAAAGTCCAGTCGGCTTATAGGAGCGGAGAAGGATGTTTTTATCAATGAGACCATTATAG
>JAIOHO010000814.1 GCA_019912905.1 Anaerolineae bacterium | reverse complement strand
ATCATACGTTTTGGATGTTTCTTTACGTGATGTCATTCCACCAGCTCAGGCTACGCTGAAATTTTGACTCGCCATTTCAAAAAACTGACTCCCCAAAACCGAAGAATTTCACGGGTTTAGCATCCTCACTTTGCTATGCTGGTTGCATCGGTCAGTCAACGGAAAAACCCGCTGCACAGCCAGCTTTTGAACCCATTTCACCACCAAAATCGACATCCTGAAATATTGACGGGCCAAAACTGTAAAATTACAGGGGTTGGGGTGTCCGGGTTTGCTATGCTGTTTGTGAGGGTAAAACCAGAGCATACGAGGATGCGCTTGAAGTCACAGAACCCGCAAGAAAAACAACTGAATAATGGCACAAACCTGGTCGATGTCTCGCGGACACTGCTCAGGATCGTTGCGCTACTGCCCAAAACCGAGTATAGTGAGGACAAGTCAAACGGACATTTACGACGACAGGCCGCCGAGAGCCAACTCGACGACCTGCCTGACCCCGCGAGTGCTAGTGACACGTCGCAGGGCTAAGACGCATTGTACAGTATGCGCCTTGCTTCTGCGTAGAACAACTCGCGGAAGCAGGGCGTTTTTCGTTCACAGGAAAGGAGGTCTTGAACAATGGTTAGAACCTTGAAGCGCCCTGACACCGCGTCGATTGATCCGTACAAAGCCCAACCGCTTCCCCTCGGCAAGCCAGTCTCGGTCTACTACCGCCAATCCTCGGAGGGACAGATCGGCAACATCTCCACCACCCTGCAAACGGTGGATATGATCGAACACCTCATTCACCAGGGCTGGCAGCGTGAGCAGATTCACATGATCGACATGGATGCGGGCATCAGCGGGATGAAGAAGATCAGTGAGCGTCCGGGCATGTCGATGCTCTACCAGCAAATCGAAAACGGTGAGATCGGACTGGTGGCGGCTCAGGATGTGGATCGTTTCTTCCGCGATGTCACCCAGATCGAGACGAACATCTTCATCGATGCCTGCCGCCGTAATAACGTCCAGGTGCTGACGCCCAGCTTCGTCTATGACTTCGCCCACCCGACGCAGGGACGTTATCATATGCAGATGTTCCGCGACCACGCGCAGCGCGCTGCTGATTTCATCGAGTACCATGTGCGCGGTCGGTTGGTAAAAAGTCGTCACTGGCGCAAGGAACGGGGCATGTGGGCAGGGCGCAAGATCGCACCGGGTTTCATGGTCGATATGCGCGAAACCCTACCCGACGGCAGCCGCAATCCCGACTGGCGTAAGTACCGCCGCTTCGATGTGTACGCTGATGTGCTGCTGGCCTACTTCGAGCTGTTCCACAGCAACGAGGGCAACCTCAAACAGACCTGGGAGCAGATCGAGGCGGAAGGCCCCTACTTCCACGACATCACCGATGACTTGGTTCCAGCAGGCTTCAAGACGACTGACCATC
>JAIOHO010000813.1 GCA_019912905.1 Anaerolineae bacterium | reverse complement strand
GCTGGACACCACAGCCAGTTCGCTGGTCATCACCCCGCCGGATGTGCTGAACCAGATGGTGCTCGTCCCCGCCGAGGAGGATGCCCAGGAAACCCTGATCGACAGCCTGGCGGGAGCTTTTGACGAGAATTTCTCGTTTGCACCCAGCGAACCCGTCCCCGGCCTGAACGCGCTACGGGCCGATTTCGCCGCCACGACCCTGCCCGACGCCACCTCCGCTTTCATCATGGTCGTTGAACTGGACGAAGGCTTCGCCCTGGTGCTGGCAATCGACCAGAGCGACGACCCCGCCGCCTTCGAGCAAACCGTGATCGCCATCGCCCAATCGTTCGAGGTCGGCACGTTTGCGCGCGCCGGGGACCCCACCGGACAGTTGCCGATTCTGGCGCTGTACCAGCCGGGAAACGACGAGGTCGAGTGGTCCGATGCGATTGCCGAACTGGAGCGGCTGGACCTGATTCCGCCCGGCGGAGCGCTGCTGTATAACCAGAGTGTGCTCATCGGCGCGGTACAGGATGGGCTGATCTTCAACCCGGATTCCGCCTGGGACCAGGTCGATGTGGTCATGGCCGGACGAATCAGTCTGCGCCCGAAAGAAGATGCCGATTTCGCCATCTGCGGGCTGGTCAGCCGCACGACCGGCCCCGCCACAGATGTCCTCAGCGACTTTCTCATCGTCGGCCCGACCTCCGATGGCCGCATCGTCGCTCTCGAAAATGACGCCTCGGCCAATGAGCGCCACCTGATCGAGCGCGCTTCGCCCGTCGATTTTCACGACCCCCAGCATATCCTCTATCTGGTGCGCCAGAACCGGCTGACCGTGTTTGTCAACGGCGAAGCCCTGATCGAGGACTGGCCGCTGCAACTGCCCGGGCCGGACGATGCGACGCTGTACGAGACCGTGCGCGTCGGAACCCAACTTGACCCCGGCTGCGTGATGACCGGTGTCTGGGCGTATGGCCTGCCCACAGGAGAGTAACGGATGCAGTCTCAGCAGCTGATGATCGTGGTCGGCGTCCCGGCGGAACATCTCGACCCGGTGCTGGAAGCGCTGGCGGCTGCCGGGGCCGGGGTAGTCGGAAACTATACCCACTGTGCCTTCACCAGCGACGGAACGGGACGCTTCAGGCCGTCTGCGGCTGCTCATCCGGCTTACGGCCAGCGCGAACAGATCAATAGCGTCCCTGAAATTCGCATCGAGACGTTTTGCAGGCGGGCCAACGCCAGGGCGGTGGTCGAAGCGATCCGCCAGGCGCACCCCTATGAGGAGCCAGTCATTTACCTGATCCCGCTGCTGGGAGAAGACGAACTATAACCGGCTAACCTGCCGGAGAAAAGAACCTTGATGTCAAATAACACACCTTATGAACCGATTCACATCCGAACCATCATCGAGCCGTTCCGCATCCGCTCGGTGGAACCTATCCTTTTCAACACGATGGAGGACCGCGCCCAGGCGCTGGCCGCCGCCGGTTATAACCCCTTCCTGCTGCACGCGGATGATGTGCTTATCGACCTGCTGACCGACAGCGGCACCGGTGCCATGTCCTCGCAGCAGTGGGCCGCCATGATCGCCAGCAACGAAGCCTACGCCGGGTCACCCTCGTTTTATCGCTTCGAACAGGCGGTGCAGGACATCACCGGCTTCAAGCACATCATCCCCACCCATCAGGGGCGGGCCGCCGAGCATATTCTCTTTAGCTCCACCGTCCAGCCCGGTCAGGTGGTGCCGAGCAATACCCATTTCGACACCACCCGCGCCAATATCGAAACCTGCCAGGGTGAGGCACGCGACCTGGTGATACCAGAAGGCCGCCAGCCGCAGACCATTCATCCGTTTAAGGGCAACATGGACCTCGACGCGCTGCGCGAAACCATTGAGGCCGTGGGAACCGATCGCATCCCATTTGTCATGCTGACGATCACCAACAATTCGGGCGGGGGTCAGCCGGTCAGTCTGGCGAATATTCGCGCAGTCAGCGAACTGGCCCACAGCTACGGCCTGCCCTTCTTCCTGGATGCCTGCCGCTTTGCCGAAAATTCATGGTTCATCAAGACTCGGGAGGCGGGTCAGGCTGACCGCGCCCCGATCGACATCGCGCGCGAGGTGTTCAGCTATGCCGACGGCTGTACCATGAGCGCCAAGAAAGACGGCATGGCGAACATTGGCGGCTTCCTGGCGATGAACGACGATGATCTGGCGCAGCGCTGCCGCAATCTCCTGATTCTTACGGAAGGCTTCCCGACTTACGGAGGATTGGCAGGCTACGATCTGGAAGCAATTGCGCGCGGCCTGTATGAAGCGCTGGAACCCGATTACCTGCGCTACCGGGTGCGCTCGATCGCGTACCTGGCCGAAAAAATCACGGCAGGCGGCGTGCCCATCGTCCAGCCGTCGGGCGGCCACGCCATCTACATTGACGCCCGGGCCATGCTGCCGCACATCCCCGACGCTCACTATCCGGCCTGGTCCCTGAATAATGCCCTGTACGTGCTGGGCGGCGTGCGCGGCGTCGAGGTCGGTTCTGTCATGTTTGGAATGCAGCCGGACGGCAGCGAACGGCCTGCGCCGCTGGATCTCGTGCGTCTGGCCTTCCCACGCCGCGTCTATACGCAGAGCCATGTCGATTATCTGGCGGAGGTCCTCCTCGGCATCTATGCCCAACGCGAACGCATCCCCGGACACCGCATCACCTGGCAGGCTGCCGCGCTGCGTCACTTTACAGCCCGTTTAGAGCCAACCCCCTGATTCCATACATTAATTGTCTTTGCCCTCAATCTTAATTCTTCGACCTCAAAGGGTCTGACCGTATACAGGTCAGGCCCTTTATTTTTACATTTCATTCATTAATTTCAGATTGTTTCGCATAAATTCCTTAATTGTTGACATATATGTGAAGCATACGTGAATAATGTCACGAATCTCGCGTTTTTAATTAACCAATCATTGAGGTCGTGATAATGTAATCAAGATCATTCATCATTCATCAATTCAAGGATCAGCCGTAATCATGAAAATCTGTGCCAACCGCTCCCACAAAATCACCCTGCTCGTCATCGTGAGCGTCCTGATGATGCTGGCAGTTCTGGTTCCCAGCACCTTTGCGTATGAAGGTGTGAGCATTCAGATCCCGGCCCTGGGTGTCGAAACCTCCGTGACGGAATTTCAGTTGAATGGCCGCAGTTGGAACATCAACCCCTGGGAAGGCGGCATCGGCCATTTGCAGGGCACCGGCTGGTTCGACGCAGGCGGCAACATCGCCCTGGGCGGGCACTCCTGGATGCCGAACAACACCCCCGGTATCTTCGCGAACCTGCACACCGTCCACGCTGGTGACGAGGTCATCGTCAGCGTCAATGGTGAGCAGCGCCACTATCAGGTATCCAACGTGACCAGCGTCTCGATGTATGACCTGTCCGTGCTGTATCCCATTGAGGGGGAGCAGATCACCCTGATTACCTGCGACGCAGCCTCGTTCGACCCCAACAGCAGCCTGTATCAGCAGCGGGTCATCGTCACGGCACAGCGCATCAGCTAAAGTAGGTTTTCGAAAGTAATCTCAAAACAGATTATACTCAGGCGATGACAAAACGGATGGATTTCAGTCTGGGTAACGAGCAATTGGAGGCGCTTGAGGAAGCCATCAAATTCGATGAGCGACCTAAGCCTTTAGTCGAAAGAGATTTTAAGTTTAGCTAAACTCGTGAGATGAGGTTACATTGCCAATCGCCATTTGTTTCAAGCGAAGGTATGCAGCTACTTCCGTCTTTTACGTCTGAAAAGGAACTTCAGATCTCATTTGATCCTCTTCCGAATTACTTAACTCAACCGTCCAGTGATTTTCGCTTTTAGTTATCACGACCTCAATTTCAGGGTGTCGATTTAGAAAATCTTGATCAGCCATGCTAAGCGCAATATGTAAAGCTTCTTCAATTGTGGGAGATAACTCTCTGAGTTGACGGTCAGATAAAGTTCTGACACCACTTCCGCCGTAGGTGGTGGCTCTTACATATCCTTCATCCATATCGAAAATGAAGTCAGTTGAAGTTCCAAAGCCCTCGATTGTCCTGAAACATGCGATGTAGCGCTGTGCGCCGACCTCGGCCTGTAATCGTCTTAATTGGCAATTCTCTTCATGACAGAAATAGACTGCTTGTGTCCAATATCCACTCCCGGCCCTTGCTATCCACCGAACGTTATCGCTTACCACCTGTTCGGCTTTGAGAATGAGTGTTTGAGCGTCATAATCGGAGGTGCCTACAAAAGTTGAGATGGGTTCATTGATAGTTGTCGAGGGAATGCTTGCGCTGCATACTGTTGAAACCGCGATAAAAGAAACTACCCCAAACGCGAGTAAGGTTGCGAGGAGGAATGTTACTCTTGTCAGCCATTTCGGCAATCTTCTCACTGGCTGGATCATGACACATTTCCTAACCAAACATGTGTGCTAAAGTAGGTTTTCGAAAGTAATCTCAAAACAGATTATACTCAGGCGATGACAAAACGGATGGATTTCAGTCTGGGTAACGAGCAATTGGAGGTGCTTGAGGAAGCCATCAAATTCGATGAGCGACCTGAAGTGGTAAAGCGGGCGATGGCATTGCGCTTGTTGCATTATGGGCATCGGCCAGAAGCGGTCGCCGAAATCATGCTGGTGACAGCCAGCACAGTCTATCAATGGCGTCATCGCTGGGATGCGGAAGGTTTGACAGGTCTGGTAGATCGTCCGCGCAGCGGTCGCCCGCGGAAAGCCGATGAGAAGTATTGTCAGCTACTGGGTGAGGCTCTTGAAGCCGATCCTGAGAGCTTTGGGTATGCTTTCACGGTCTGGACAAGCGACCGGTTACGCGCACATTTGGAACGGCTGACAGGCATTAGTCTCAGTCCGGGTCGCTTCAGTATCTTGATGGATGAGTTGGGCTATGTCTATCGCCGTCCGAAACGGGATTTGACAGCCAAACAAGATCAGGACGCCAAACAGCAGGCCGCAGAGTTACTCGACGAGCTAAAAAAGGGGCGGAACGTGGTGATTTCGAGCTTCTCTTTGTGGACGAAACGACCTTCAGTCTGAATTATCCCATTCGAAACTGCTGGATGCGGCGTGGGCAGCAGAAAAGGATCACGGCTTTCAGTGGCAAACGGGAGTATCTGCATGTGATTGGGGCTTACAACTGGCGCAGTGATGCCGTCACTTGCTTGACGGTCGAGCGCAAAAACAGCGATTCTTTCATCGAGTTCTTGGAAAAGCTGCTGGTCAAAACTTACCCAACACAGGCCGTCATCTTGGTGATGGACAATGCTTCCTACCATTACAGCGCCAAAGTCCAGGCCGCCTTGAGCCTGTTTGAGCATCGGGTGCAACTGTTCTGGTTGCCCCAATACTGTCCTGAACTCAATGTGATCGAGCGCTTCTGGTTACATTTGAAACACACGGCCTGGGCCAACAAGCTCTACTTGACGATTGATGCCCTGCGTCAGGTGGTGCTGCGTGTCCTAC
>JAIOHO010000812.1 GCA_019912905.1 Anaerolineae bacterium | reverse complement strand
CCAAACGCCAGCACTATGACAATGGTGATGGCAAACCGAACCGCGATTCGAGTCAGTCTCTTGCTCATAACGCCTCGCGTTTCCGCAATCTATGATGACAGTGTGAATTCGGGCAGGGGCATCATCTGGCCGCCTTTGAGCGCGGATTCGTGCGCCATGATGCCGACGCATGTCCAGTTGGCCGCCTGCCGCGCATTCGGGAACGGTTCGCGGTCTTCGACGATGCTCATGACAAATTCGTGGGTCATGTGGGGGTGAGATCCGCCATGCCCCGCGCCCTGGATAAATGACAGGTGCTGCTGCTCACCACCGTAGACACCTTTGGTGGTAAAACGCTGAATTTCTTCCGGCAGAAGGTGGGCAAAATCGAGCACGCTGACCAAGTGGGGTGACTCGCCGATGTGGACGACAGGATGTTCATGTTCGATCAGCGGCCATTCAAAGGCCATCTTGCTGCCGTACACGTCGAAACTCTCCCGGTACTGGCGCGCCGTATTAAACAGCGAACGCATCACTTCAGCCACCAGATCGGAATCTTTCATCTTGATGTGAGCTGTCTCGATGGCAAACGGTGAATTGTATTTCGGGATCAGATGCTCCTGGATACGGCCAGAGCCAAAGCACGTTACGGATTCGGCGTCGTGACCAGCCAGCGCGAGGCATGGACTGACCACGTGGGTGGCATAATGCATCGGCGGCAGCCCTTCCCAGTAGCCCGGCCATCCCAACATTTCCTGCTGGTGAGTGGCCCGCAGGTACTGAATACGGCCCATCTTGCCGTTCGTGTAGAGTTCCTTCACGTACAGAAATTCGCGCGAGTAGATGACGGTCTCCATCATCATGTATTTCTTGCCCGATGCTTGCTGGGCTTCAATGATCTGGCGGCATTCCTCGGCGCTGGTCGCCATGGGGACGGTGCAGGCCACGTGTTTCCCTTCTTTAAGCGCTGCCACACTCATCCGGGCATGTTCGTGAATCGGGCTGTTAATGTGCACGGCGTGAATGTTGGGATCTTGGAGCAGTTCCTGGTAGTCGGTATAGCGCACATCGATGCCAAAGGCGTCGCCCACTTCGTCCAGTCTGCTGCGGGTGCGCTGGCAGATAGCGTACATGTTGGTATGAGGATGGTGCTGGTAGATGGGAATAAACTCCGCGCCAAAGCCCAGTCCGATAATTGCTACGTTAATTTTGTCGGCCATCGTATCGTTACTCCTTGTTCAAGAATGTTCACTCTATGACAAGAGTTGTTTCAGAAACTTCAGACCATTTGCAGCCAGGGCGTCCTGGCTGGGCGCAAGTTGTCGCCAGATAGCCGCGGCGCGCGAGATGCTTTCGACTTTGTCGGTGAACGACTCGATTACCACCGGGCCGTCGTACTGAATATCTTTCAGTGCTGCGGCTACATTACTCCAGGGAACGTGGCCCGAACCAGGGGCGCCTCGATCATTCTCGCAGGCATGGAAGTGCGCCAGCCGTGACCCGGCAGCGCGAATGGCATCGCCAAGCGAAGATTCTTCGACATTCATGTGGAAGGTATCCAGCATCACTCTGCACGACGGATGAGCCACGCGGTCGACCACCTCGATAGCCTGCGTAGCCAGGTTGATGAAACTGGTCTCGAAGCGGTTGAGCGGCTCAACACACAGCATCACGCCTTGATCTCCCGCGTATTCCGCCAGCCCGCGAAGCTGCTTGACCAGCAACTCGGTATCTCTGGCGCGCTCGTCGGCCGACATGCGCCACACGCGCCCAACTGACGAATAGAGCGGCCCGCCGACGGCGTTACCGCCCAGCGTTTTGACCGCATCCACACAGTGTTTGATATAGGTGACGCCATTATCGCGGATGGCCTTGTCAGGATGGATCAGATCCCGGTCAGTCCCCATTGCCGCGCAAATGCTGGTACCCAGTCCGTTGTCACGCAGGATTGCGGCTGCCGTCGCATAGTCCAGATCGTCCAGACCTTCCAGTGCCACTTCGAACCAGTCGAAGCCCATTTGAGCTATTTTTGGCGCCAGGCGAGCCACCTCATCAGTGGTCAATGGTGAAACCCAGACCCACGTATTGACACCAAACTTCATTTTTGTTCCTCCTGAGAAGCGTCGCTATTATTTCTGGCGAATTCAGACCCGTGCACCGTCCAGGTTGAAGAAGTGAAGGCGATCCTGCACAATGTTGAAACTGACCGGATCGCCGATCCTATAATCGGTGATCCCGGGAACAACACTCAACAGGGTCTGCTTGCCTGACCGCATGTGAATGACCGTTTCTACGCCCAGGGGCTCGGTAAGCACGACTTCGCCGTGCTGATCGCCATCGGCGGCTGGTCGTATATCTTCGGGGCGGATACCCAGCAGAAATTCAGATTCTACGTCCAGCTTATCCGGTATGGGGAGCTGGACAGCACTGTCGTGAATCGACAACGTGCCGTTTTCACGGCTGGCTTTCATCAGGTTGATCTGTGGGACTCCAACCAGCTGCGCAACAAAGGTGGTCGCCGGACGATCATAGATGTCATGAGGTGTCCCGACCTGGATGATCTGGCCCTGCTGAAGTACAGCGATGCGGTCGGCCATCGTCAGCGCCTCAATCTGGTCGTGAGTCACAAACAGGGTGGTGCTGCCTTCGGTCTTCTGAAGGTGCTGCAACTCAATGCGCAGGGCTTCGCGCAGCTTTGCATCCAGATTAGACAGCGGCTCGTCCATGAGGAAGATTTGGGGCGTACGCACAATGGCACGTCCGATCGATACGCGCTGCATCTCACCGCCAGAGAGTTTGGCTGTCTTGCGATCCAGCAGATGCGTGATGCGCAGTTTTTCCGCAACCTCATGTACGCGGTCCTCGATTTCATTCCTGGGCAGTTTTCGCAGTGGCGAACGCAGCGGAAATGCCAGATTGTCGAAGACCGTTTTCGTCGGGTAGAGCGAATACTGTTGGAAGACGAAGGCGATGTCCCGTTCGGCGGGCTGATACTGATTGACGTTGATTTCATCAAACAGGACGGCACCATCATCTTGACGTTCCAAGCCAGCAATTACGCGTAACGTGGTTGTTTTACCTGCACCCGTTGGTCCCAGCAGGACGAAGAACTCGCCGTCGTTGATCGAAAAGGATACATCATCCAGCGCGACGGTATCCTTGAAACGCTTGGTGATGTGTTGAAGGGCAACGTTGCTCACTGCCGCACCTCCCGGATGATGGCCGCCTCGGTACGTGGATGGAAAAACCGAACCATCGTTGGATTCAGGCTGAAACGCACGACTGTGCTAATCGGATAATTCAATTCCCGACCGGCGCGCGCGTGAACAATCTGGTCAGCGCCCAGGTCGAGATGCAGCATGGTGTAACCGCCGTGGAGATCAGCGGCATAGACAGTAGCGGAGAGTTCACCTTCGCCGTTCACCGTGACCGCTTCCGGGCGAAAACCCAGGATGACCTCGTCTGTACCGTGCAGGGCTTTGTCCAACGCCCGGACGTAATCCGCGGGAACCGGGTAGCTGCCGCCGTGTGCCAGGTGAATGTGCCTGTCGGTATAGCGGCAGGAGAGCAGGTTCATGCCGGGGCTGCCGATGAAGCGCGCCACGAACAGATTGGCCGGGTCATGATAAACCTGGGCTGGCGTGCCTACCTGCTGGACTACCGCCGCTGACATGACGACGATGCGGTCGCCCATCGCCATCGCTTCGATCTGATCATGGGTGACATAAACGGTCGTAGCATGCTGATCGATGTGAAGCCGTTTGATCTCGGCACGCATTCGCTCGCGAAACTCGGCATCCAACGCGCCAAGTGGCTCGTCCATCATGAACGCTGCCGGGCGGCGTACCAATGCCCGTGCTAATGCCACTCGCTGTTGATCGCCCCCGCTGAGCGAGCCAGGTCGTTGGTCGAGAACATTCTCGATTTGGAGCAGACTGGATACTTCGGCGACTCGCATCTGGACCGTCGCCTTTGATTCCCCCTGTGCCTGTAGTGGAAACGCGATATTCTGGCGCGAAGTCATATGCGGGTACAACGCGAAAAACTGAAACACGAATGCGATGTCCCTTTCACTCGGATGTGCCCAGGTGACATCTCGGTTATTCAGCATAATCTGGCCGCCTGTTACCGCTTCCAGCCCGGAGACCATCCGCAGTGTCGTGGTCTTTCCGCAGCCAGATGGACCCAGAAGCACAACAAACTCTCCATCGTGGATGGTGAGGTCCATCGGCTCTACGGCATCGAAGTCCCCGAATTTCTTTTCGACTTGGATTAATTCAATGGTTGCCATGATATTTCTCGACTACGTCATGTAAGGTATCGGACCGGCATATGCGTTATCCCTGTCGAATCGCCCCGAAAGTGACGCCGCGCAGGAGATAACGCCGCAGCAAAAAGGTCACGATCACTACCGGAATGAGGAAACCCAACGACCCAGCGGCAATCGCCGCCCATTCGATGCCGCCGGTTCCCAGGACGGAGGGAATACTGGGCGGCGCGGTGCGTGCGGTGTCGGTCGTCAGCATCAGTGCAAAAGCATATTCATTCCAGGCGAAGATAAAGCTGAAAACAGTCGTTGCGGCGATACCGGTGACCGCCTGGGGCAAGACGATTCTGACGAAAGCCTGTAGGCGCGTATATCCATCTACCAGGGCGGCTTCCTCGTACTCTCGCGGGATTTCGTCGATGAAACCTTTGAGCAACCAGACCGAAAAGGAGAGGTTGAAAGCCGTATAGAGCAGAATCATCCCGATATGGGTGTCGTACAGGCCGATCTCTCGATACATCAAGAAAATTGGAATCGTGACCACCACCGGCGGCAGCATGCGCGTACTGAGGATAAAAAAGAGCAAGTCACCTTCGCCCGGTATTCGAAAACGGCTGAAGGCATAGGCCGACAGCAGACCCATCGCAACCGACAGCACGGTCGAAGTGCTGGCGATGATCAGCGAATTTCTCAGGCGCTGCGCGTATTCACTCTGCCCAATAATGGCCTGGCCGCGCTCCAGTGCGATCTCATCTGCCCAGTTGAGATCGGTACGCTGTTCGTATTCTGCCTTCTGTTCTGCGGTCAACTGCCGCCGCTTGGTGAGCAAGCTGACAAACCCTTCGAGCGTGGGTTCAAAAACCAGTTTGGGCGGTGACGCTACCGCGTCGGCCCGCGACTTGAAAGCGGTCATCCCCATCCACACCACCGGAATAAGAAGCGTGAGCGCAATGAAAATGGTAATCAACGCGCGAATCGTTCGTACCAGCCGAGGTCGAATCCCCACTTTGTCGACTCGGGTTGAATAGTTGACGGAATGCCGGGTCTCTGTGGACATGGGCTAGTCCTCCCTCATCCGGTTAAGTGCCCGGATATACAGGTTGCTGACTGCGATGATGATCACCAGCACAATGTAGGCCAACGCGCTCGATTCGCCGGTGTTGAACTTTCCCAGGAAGGCCTCGCGATAAATCCTGACCGCCACCGTTTCGGTTGCATCACCGGGTGTGCCTCCGGTCAACCCCATAACCAGGTCAAATGCTTTGAAAGCCTCAATTGTGCGGAACAGCACTGCGATCAACAGCAGGGGAGCAACCTGGGGCAGGGTGATCCGACGGAATTGAAACCACGAGCTGGCGCGGTCAATCGCCGCCGCTTCGTAGAGGTAATCAGGGATGGCGCTCAATCCCGAAAGGCACAACAACATTACAAATGGACTCCACATCCACACATCGACGATCACGATGGCCCACAGCGCCAGTTGAGGATTTGCCAACCATTCGGGGCCAGCTGACGGATTGCCGGGATAGAGGAAATAGTTAAAGATGCCTTTGGAAGGATCAAAAATCAGTTTCCAGAATAGCCCCACCACGACGGGCGAGAGCATCATAGGTATCAGAATGAGGGTGGTAACAAACCCACTTCCCTTGAATTTCTCGCGCAGTAGCATCGCCAGACTGAAACCGATGACCACTTGTAGCCCGACTGAGAGCAGCGCGTAGCTTCCGGTAACGACAAAGTTGTGCCAGTAGCGAGGAAGCTCCTTGGTGAGTATTTTTTGATAGTTTTCAAGCCCGACCCACTCCGGCGGCTTGTTGGCGATCACCGAATAGTCGGTAAAACTGAGATAAAGGCTGTAGAAAAGGGGGAAAATGTTGATGACAATCAATAGAATGAGCGTCGGCATGATGAAGAGACGGACAATCGTCTGGTCACTGACCTGTCGGCGGCGTTCACGTTTCTCCGGGGTCTGTGAGTTGGTGACAGCTTGAGCAGCAACGTGAGACATGTGTATACCTCTGAAATTGAGGAGGAAGACGAGGTTTCCCCGCCTCCCTCAACGACTTTCCGAACGCTGGTTACTCGCTTAGTACGCCTGAGTCAACCAAAATCTGGTATTGCTCCAGAGCCGTGTTGTCCAGAGCCTCCTTGGCGGTCCCTTCTCCGCCCACAACATAGGCGTGCAGGTTGCGCTGCACCGGCTCAAGCAGTTCACCAAACTGCGGAATATTCCAGAAGTCTTTGACAAATGTCATCGAGTCTGCGAAAGCCGGGTTATAGGGGGTATTGCCCAGGAATTCTTCCGATTCCAGCACATTCACGTTGCAGGTATACCCACCAACTTCGGCCCACTGCTTCTGAACGTCTTCGGAAGCAAACCACTTGATGAAGTCTTGCGAGGCTTGCTTGCGCTCGTCACTGATGTAATTCAGAACGCTCAGACCCTGGCCGCCGAGGGCGGTGTACCGGTCACCGTACGGGCCTACGGGGGTAGCGAAATAGCCGGTCACTTCGGCAAAGGGATTCACACCCGGATTGTCCAGGGCAGGGAAGAAAGCGAAGTAATTCATGATCATTGCCGCCTGCCCGTTGATGAAGACGTCGTTCATCTCCGCGAAGAAGGCGTTGTTGGTTCCGGGAGGCGCGAACTGATACAAGCCCCGGTAGAATTCCAGCGCTTCGACGGCTTGATCGGAGTTCACCACACCGAGGACCTGATTGTCTTGATCCTGCCAGTTGACGCCCCAGCTAAACATGGCGTTTTCGTAGCCCATCGTAAGGCCGTCGTAGTCGATCTGGGTATAGACTCCGATGCCATAAAGGTTGTCGTCAGGCCGGGTGAAGAACTCGGCGATGTCGCGCAACTGCATCCAGGTCTCAGGCACAGCCAGCGCATAACCATATTGTGCTTCAAAGGCTGCCATGTTGTCAGGATCTTCAAACAGATCTTTGCGATAGGCCCAGCCAACCGCATCGCCCTCGGTGGGGAAGGCCCAGTATTTGCCAGAGTTCGCCGGATACTCACCATAGAACTGCAAGGTCGCCGGGGTGACGGTGTCCTGGATGCCGTTCTCTACAAAGAAGTCGGTCAGTTCCATGTAGTGACCCTGCTCGACACCCTGGCCTATCCACTGGCTATCGCCGACCACCATGTCATAGGCGTCGCCCTTGGCGGCCCACTCGGCAGCCATGAGGTCGTAGAAGCTGCCCCAGGGCTCCTGAATCACTGTCACGGTGATGCCGGTTTCGTCCGCATAGCGGTTGCCGATTTCTTGCAGGTAGTTGGCGGGATCCCACTCTGCCCAGAGGATCTTGAGTTCAGTGACATCCTGCGCTCCAGCGATGCCGACGGCTAAGACCAGAAATAACGCGGCAAAAATCGCGATGGTACTAGTTTTCCTTAACATTCAGATACCCTCCTGAAATCCTTCATGAAAGTGAAATAGTTGAGATGATGAATTCCTACCTGGTCTGCGCGATAGGTACCTCCTTTCAGTGGATTGCATGTCCTGTGCCAAATAAGCGGGGGGCTGGCGTGACTTTATGCGCTCAGATCATTATTTGGAAATGGTCTTTTCGCCTGGGTGACCGGCTACTCTATCCCTATCGAATCTGCAATTCTGGAAGGATGGGAAGCAGAAACACGGCGTGCTTTGGATGTTGTAAACAGGGGGGGACGTTGTTTACCAAGAACGTGAGCCGATGCATAGCGATTATCCTCAAAAACTTATATTCTAAATATATTCATATACTACATGTGGG
>JAIOHO010000811.1 GCA_019912905.1 Anaerolineae bacterium | reverse complement strand
GCATAGGGGTGGCTCTCGCTGCCCACCCACACGGCGCGAATCAGCTTGGGGTCGATTCCGGCGCGGGCAATAGCGTTGCGGGCGGCTTCGATCGACATGGTGGTGACGTCTTCATCCAGCCCGGCGACGGCCTTTTCCTTGACCGGACTGCCGCCCAGATTGTGGGTCCACACGCGGGCGATTTCACGCCCTGGCAGCCGATAGCGCGGGATATAAGCGCCGTAGCCGACGATGCCGACCTGCCGGTCCGGGCGCATGAGATTTGCGTTTAGCGGATTCGCTGCAATTCCATTGAGTGACATTGATTAGTCCTCTTTAGTCTTTCGTTTTCGAACTCTGATCAGATAGATACTTGCCGCAGCAACGAAAATCGGTGTGCTGATCGCCAGACCGACTCGAAGCACTCCCACACCTGATGGTCCCCAATCCTCTTCCGGCCACACGAGGGGGCCGAAAATGGAGCTCAGGAGCACAAAATAGGGTAAGCGCCAATGGCCCCCAGTATCGCCAGCAGGTGGAGGATCGCACGGCCCAGGCTCACGATGAAGATTTCTGTATTTCCTCGACCAGTTCTTTGGCGCGTTCCAGGCGGATATTGCCTTCTTCGATCATGGTCTGCACGATGCGCCCGACCAGATCGCCGGTGGCTCCCGCAGACAGGGCAATCTGCCGGGCGTGCAGGCTCATATGCCCACGCTGAATACCTTCCGTTGCCAGCGCCCGGATCGCGCCGAGATTCTGCGCCAGTCCGACCGCCGCGATGACTTCGGCCAACTGCCGAGCCGTTTGAATCCCGAGAATCTTCAGTGCTACCTGCGCCATCGGATGCACGCGCGTTGCTCCACCGACGATCCCGACCGCCATTGGCAGCTCGATCCGCCCGCGCAGGCTGCCATCTTCATCCTGCCACCAGTGCGTCAGGCTGGTATAACGGCCCTCGCGCGCGGCATAGGTGTGCGCGCCGGCTTCGATGGCCCGCCAGTCGTTGCCGGTGGCAATCACCACCGGGTCGATGCCGTTCATGATGCCTTTGTTGTGAGTCGCCGCGCGATAAGGATCGACTTCGGCGAATACGCCTGCTTCGACGATGGCCTTGACGACGTCTGCGCCGCTCAGGGTCTCGGTCGCCAGTTCCGCCGCCGGGACCATCCCCTCGGCTCGGGCCTTACGCTGGTCGGCCAAGTTGCTGAGGATACGCAGGTTGACGCGCCCTCCCGTGATCTGCTCGATGCGCGGGGCCAGCTTTTCCAGCGTGGTGTTGATGGCATTCGCGCCCATCGCATCGCGGCAGTCGTAGTGCAGGTGCATGACCAGCATCGGGCCGACAGCTGTGTCGGGGAAGGGGCGCACCTGAATGTCGCGCGCACCGCCACCCACCCGGATCATGACCGGGTCGATGGTATTGGCATCCGCAATCAGAGAGTCTTTGTGGGCCAGGATAGCTTCGGCTGCCGCGTCCACGTTCGCCAGATCGACAATCTGAATCTGGCCGATCATGATGGATTCGTCGCTGGAGGCAGTGAAGCCGCCGCCTGCGCGGAACATCCGGGCTGCATTGCTAGCGGCAGCCACGACCGACGGCTCCTCAATGACCATGGGCACCAGATAATCCTGGCCGTTGACCTGAAAATTGGTAGCAACGCCCAGCGGCAGGGCGAACGTGCCGACCACATTTTCGATCATGTGATCCGCCTGCGCCGAATCCAGCCCGGCCCGGCCTTCCAGAACCGCCTGTTCCTGCGGGGTCAGGTTGGCCCATTGTGCGACGAGGGCTGCGCGTTCTGCCGTGGAATGTTTGTAGAAACCGGAAATGCGTGATGATTTTTGTGTAGTCATGGCCCCCACTTTACCAGCCCGAAGCTCTCAATTGCTATCAAATTGGTGAAAAACATCACTAGAACGCTCTAAATGAACGGTCCCCACCATTTGATTGTCTTTCGCCACGAACCGGGTCTGCCCACCCAATTGACGAATCCATTCAAAAGCGGGTTTTCCCCTTCGGGATGGACAGAATTGAATCATAAGGGGGTACATTCCCCGCAGCTTGCTGCGGAACTGTGTCCAGTCCGGATCTTGCTCTGGGGTAAATACCCGTTATTGCGTCTCTCAAGCATCCACTGAGCGCTCTGTCAATGAAATCACGTCGTCGATGAGCGCGGACAGGGAGGTGTATTGGCTGACCCAGCCATCCGGCGATGGCGGATAAAGTATCGCTTGCACCCGGTTGGCAAAATTGTCTGGGGCGATCTGGAAATTTTCGACAAAGCGAAGGTTCGCGCCGTCGCCAGCATAATAAGTCTCATTGAGCGCAAACAGAATCTGGATGATTTCGTGGACCAGTTTAGCCGTGATTCCGGCCAGAAATACCACGTCCCCGCGCTCAACCTTATGGGAATAATGATAATCAGCCCGCCAATAGCGCAGGGAACTGACATATTTCGTTAGAATGGCGCTTTGGAGTGCCGACGGATAGATGCTCAGTCGTTCTTTCCAGCCCCCGATAATGTGATAGGGGTCTTCGATCACGTACTGGTTATTCACATCGGTCAGGATATGATACCCCCAGATGGTCCACGTCAGATTGACCGGTTCGATCTCGCCCGCCAGCCAACGATCCAGGGCAGCATTGATCTCGTCCACAGTTCGCGGCCAGACGCCGTCAATGTTGATGCCGCGCGCGTTCCAGCGCTCAATCGCCGCGAAATAATCGACCCATAAATCTGGCTGCTGGTTTTGTCGCACCACTTTCTGATCGGTGAACAGGCGGAAGTCTACATCGGATCGGTTATCCCAGGTCCCTTTGCCGAGAGAGCCGCCAATGGATATCGCATAACGCTGGTCGCCAGCGATTTTTCTACAGATCGGGATAAATTCCTCAATGATGGTCTGGATCGGTGGGGGGAACGGCGAAGCGGACATTCGATATCCTATCTTATGAAGTCATCAATTCAAAAATGGACAAACAAGATTGCAGCCGCAGCGATCAAGAAATGTACTCTCAAACGTATTCGACCTCAGATGATTTTCGAAATTGTCCGCCAGTTATGGCAACCTGGGGCGAATTTGTTCAGGTGATCCGATTTTAGTGAAAAACGGCACAAATCCCAAGACTGAATGCATTTCGGAATCACGAAACGGTCTGCTCACGCCTCCATTTTAACGTGAGCAGACATTTTTGAAACGGATTGGACCCAGAGGGGATCAGGTG
>JAIOHO010000810.1 GCA_019912905.1 Anaerolineae bacterium | reverse complement strand
GGAGGAAGACATCGCCAAACTCAATGACCGCTACCAGAACGTCTATGGTCAGTAAATCAAGGGTAGGGCCGATTGCGCCTCGCTTACTGAGGAATGCCGGGTATGGATGAGGTCAGTCGCTACAATCTCGAACGCTGGAATGCGCTGGTCGATGCCGATGCGTTGTTCACGCGCCCGTACCTCCATCTCGATGCCGAAGCTGCGCGGCAGCGGGTCGATCGGGATGGGATGCTGGGTGATATGAGCGGCAAGGATGTGCTGCTGCTGGCGAGCGGCGGCGGGCAGCAGTCGGTGGCCTTTGCGCTGCTGGGTGCGCGGGTGACCGTCGTCGATCTGTCGGATAAGCAGCTTGAACGCGACCGGCAGGCGGCGGCGCATTACGGCTTCGAACTCATGACTCAGCAGGCCGATATGCGTGACCTGTCCGCGCTGAATACAGCCGCCTTCGATCTGGTTTATCATCCGTATTCCCTGAATTTTGTGCCCGATGCCACTGAGGTATTCGCCCAGGCCGCCCGCGTGATCCGCCCTGGCGGGATGTATTATTTTATGTGTGCCAATCCCTTTGCCAGCGGTCTGACCGAAAACAGTTGGAATGGGGAAGGTTACCTGCTGAAAGAACCGTACCTCCAGGGTGAAAAAATTGTGTATCCCGATTCGGACTGGGTGTATGACCGGTCGAAATATCCTGCTGCGCGCCCGATTCAGGGGCCGCAGGAATTCCGCCAGACCCTGAGCACCCTCCTGAACGGCCTGGTGGCGCAGGGATTCCTGCTGCTGCGCCTCAAAGAGATTATGGCGGACGCGGTGAATCAGGACGCGGAACCGGGCACCTGGGATCATTTTACGGCGGTGGTGCCGCCCTGGTTTGGCTGCTGGACGACGTATCGACCTGACATATTTGGTCAATAACCCCGATCGTGGGGAATGGAAAGGAACAAGGAAAAAAAGATTATGGCCCTAAAAATTGCGATGATTGGAGCCGGATCAATCGGTTTCACCCGCCGGTTGATGCACGATATTCTCACGGTCCCCGAACTCCAGGACACGACCTTTACCTTTATGGATATTTCCGAACGCAACCTGGGCATGGTGACTCAGCTTGCTCGGCGTGACGTCGAGTTCAACAAACTGCCCGCGAAAGTCGAATCCACGACCAGCCAGCGCGAGGCGGTCACCGGCGCAGACTATGTCATCTGTATGATCCGGCAGGGCGGGCTGGATGCGTTTGCGCTCGACATCGACATTCCGCTGAAATACAGCGTCGATCAGTGCGTGGGCGATACGCTGTGCGCGGGTGGCATCATGTACGGCCAGCGCACGATTCCGGCGCTGCTCAATATCTGCAAGGACATCCGCGAAGTGGCCCAGCCGGACGCGCTGTTCCTGAATTACTCGAACCCGATGGCGATGAACACCTGGGCCTGCAACCTGTACGGCGGGGTGAAGACCATCGGCCTGTGTCACGGGGTTCAGGGCGCGCACTGGCAGATTGCCCACGTGATTGAACTATGGGCCAAAAAAGAAGGACTGCTGGCTGAGGACCAGTCGCTGCATCGCAAAGAGGTGGACGTGATCTGCGCCGGGATCAATCATCAGACGTGGTTTGTCAAGGTGCAGTGGCGCGGCATGGATATGCTGCCGCGTTTGCTGGAATTGTTCGAAGCGCATCCTGAATACCAGGAGACCGAGAAGGTGCGTATCGACGTGCTGCGCCGCTTCGGTTATTACAGCACGGAGAGCAACGGTCATTTCAGCGAGTATGTACCCTGGTATCGCAAGCGTGTGGACGAAATCCCGCAGTGGATCGACCTGTCGAGCTGGATCAACGGCGAAACCGGCGGCTATCTGCGCGTGTGCACTGAAGGCCGCAACTGGTTCGAGACCGATTTCCCCAACTGGATGAAGGAAGAACCCCCCACGATTGGCCCGGAACGCCGCAGCGAGGAACACGGCTCGTACATCATCGAAGGGCTGGAGACCGGGCGGACCTATCGCGGTCATTTTAACGTGGTCAACCAGGGGCATATCACTAACCTGCCTGACGGCTGCGTGATCGAGATTCCGGGCTACGTCGATAAAAACGGCATCAATATGCCCGTCGTCGGTGACCTGCCAATGGCCTGCGCCGCGACCTGTTCCGCCAGCGTGCGTGTCCAGCAGATGAGCATGGAAGCGGCGGTACATGGCGATGTCACGCTGCTGAAACAGGCGATGCTGCACGATCCCCTGGCCGGCGCAGTGTGCAACCCCGAAGAGGTCTGGCAGATGACGGATGAAATGCTGGTGGCACAGGCGCAGTGGCTGCCGAACTACGCAGGGGAGATCGACGCGGCACGGGCGCGGCTGGCGGCGCATGAGGCCAACGGCACGCGTGTGAAGTTGCAGAATACCCGGGGTGCCGCCCGCCTGCAAATTAAATCTGTAGAAGAAATGGCGCGTGACAAGGCGGCTGCCCGGGCCAATGCCACAGCAGCCGACAAGGGCAAGATGACGAAAGCTTCAGCGCACTGAACTGTGATTCTTGAGCCGGGATGTCTTTCTGATGTCCCGGCCCCCTGATTCTAAAAAACTGGACATTGAGGAGATAAATCATGGCGTTAGCTTATCCCCAACCGAATGCAGCCGCGACCCTCACCGCGCGCCCGGTGACTCTGGGCGTGATCGTGGGTAATCGCGGTTTTTTCCCGGCGCATCTGGCTCTCAGCGGACGCAAGACGATCCTGGAAGTGCTGGAAAAGGCAGGCATCCGTGCTATCCTGCCGGATGAAGACGCGACCAACGTCGGTGCCATTGTGTCACTTGAAGAAGCCCGCTTGTGCGCCGACCTGTTCAAGAAACATCGGGACGAAATCGACGGTATCCTGGTGACCCTGCCGAACTTCGGAGAAGAACGGGCCATCGGCGACGTGCTGCGCTTTGCCAACCTGGATGTGCCGGTGCTGATTCACGCCTTCCCGGATGATGCCACCAAGATGGACATCAGCAATCGCCGTGACAGCTTCTGCGGCAAGATGAGCGCCTGCAACAACCTGCGCCAGCTCGGAATCAAATACACGCTGACGACCAATCACACGATGGACCCGACCGGTGAAGCGTTCGCGGCGGATTTACAGCGCTTTGCGGCCATCTGCCGGGTCGTGCGCGGCATGCGAACGGCCCGGCTGGGCATGATGGGCGCGCGCCCAGAGGCCTTCAAGACGGTGCGCTTCAGCGAAAAGCTGCTCGATCAGGCCGGAATCAGCGTCGATACGTTCGATCTGTCGGAGGTTTTCGGGCGCATCGAACGGCTGTCCGATGGTGACGGGCTGGTCCAGTCCAAGCTGGCCTCGATCCGCGAGTATGCGCGCACGGCCAAAGTGCCGGAACAGTCGCTGATGCGCATGGCAAAATTCGGCGTGGTGCTCGATGGCTGGATGGCCGATAACCAACTGGACGCCACTGCGATTCAGTGCTGGACGTCGATGGAAGAATATTTCGGGGTGGTGCCCTGTACGCTGATGAGCATGAGCAGCAATAAGCTCAACCCCTCGGCGTGTGAGACGGATATTGTCGGCGCGCTGGCGATGCTGGCGATGCAGTTGGCATCGGGCAGGCCCAGTGCGCTGGTCGATTGGAACAATAACTACGGCGATGACCCGGACAAAGGCGTGGTGTTCCACTGCTCCAACCTGCCGAAAGACGTGTTTGTCGATGACATCCCGGTGATGGATTATCAGGAGATTATCGCCGGGTCGGTCGGCAAAGAGAACACCTTTGGCACCATCTACGGGCGCATCAAGGAAAGCCCCTTTACGTACCTGCGCATCTCGACGGACGATTTCGCGGGCAAGATTGTGGCCTACACGGGCGAGGGTGTCTTCACGGATGACCCTATCGATACTTTTGGCGGCTACGGCGTCGTGAAGGTGCCGCGCCTGCAAGAACTGCTGGCGTACATCTGTGAAAATGGCTTCGAGCATCACGTGTCGATCAACCAGTCGAAGGTCGCCAGTGCGGTGCACGAAGCCTTCACCAAGTACCTGGGCTGGCCGACCCATCTGCACAAGTAAGATACTCAGGGGCAGGCTTCGTGCCTGCTCCTTAACTTTTTGCATCAGGGTAGCCCATGTCATCGCTTGAAGTCGTCTTCAACGTGCCAGATCAGATTGCTCTCGGATTAGAGACCGGAACACTCCAACGTATTGGTGGGGTGATTGTCGAGCGTACCTCCAAACAGGTGGTTGCCTGGCTAAGAGATGGGACCGCCTATCGTAGCGCAAAGAGTGGTGATGCACTGTCATCTTCGCTTGCTGGCATTCTGTCTGCCGGAGGTCATCAAACGAATCTGGGGGCTATTCTGACGGCATTTACAGCCGGTGGTCAAGTGCTGAATCTGGCGATAGCGGCGGTTTCCTTTCAGGCTATGATGCAGCGACTTGATCGTATGACTGCGGAAATAGCGGAGATTGTAAGCCACGAATTTGCCAGAGAGCGGAGTCGCGATTTTCGAGTTGCTTTGCAGGCGGCGCGAGACGTTTTTGAGGGAGAAAGCCCTGATAGTCGCGATAGTGCTATGCGCAGTGCAGTCGATCGGCTCAACGGGTCAATGCAGTATTTTCTTGAGGAATTCCATCGTCTGATAGAGAATCCTAGCACTCAGACACTTCTTACGGCTCAACACTTCCTGGTACTGGCTGAATACGCCTTTGCCTGCCGCAGCCGCTGTTATCTGGCAGGCGAGGAAATTGAGCTTGCCAAATCCCGTTTGAGTGAAGATTTACCGCTCTTTGCGAACCATACAAGACAACTTGTAACTGAATTACTTGGCAGAAGCCCGGCGATCTATTTCCACAAAGCAATCGCATCATCCGACATGGAACGCTTTCTGGGTGTTCAGCAATGGTTGCGTACGGGTAGTGCTCCAGATGATCCGATTGACTCATCTGTGCTTTTCCAAATCGTCGATGAATTGCGTGCTGACTTTTGGGGCGTCGAGCTTTCCAATTTGATCGAGGAAGACAACAGCCTCCCCACTGCATTTGCCAGGGTCTCCGGCCAAATTGTAGGTGAACTTATTGGGAGATTTGGAAACGCCGAGTTGTCGAGCCGTACGGAAGTCACAAAGGCCGATAGATTGCTCGACCATCTAAATCATGCACTAATCTTGATTGAGAATTATCAACGCCTGCTCGGATTTGAGATAGAGATTCGGGAATTTCGCCTCGCTTCTGGCTCCCGTTCGTTTAGAGAGTGGAGTAGCATGATCCGAGATGATGATTTTCAAGAAACTGGTGTAGCACTCATTATTGATCGAGAGCGATTAGCGAGTATGCCTTCTTAAGATTTTGAATGCATTTTTCTGTGCTCTGGTGTACTTATTCGCTTACCCGTCCGTTCTGTCTAAGGAGAAACTACTTTGATCCATGAAATGCGCTGGACTGCGAAAAAGATCGGCCAACGACTGAACCTGATCGAACCGCTCATCTACCGGCGGCGCAGTTCGCTGCCGCCCTTCCGGTTCACCAAACTGGACGACCCGATGGATGCTCCCCCAATCGGCCCAGATGTCGACGATTCCACCTGGCCGCAGCTCGAAGTGAATCACTATTGGGCGCAGCCGAAAACGGACTTTACCCTGCGTACGACCTTTAGCGTACCCGCCGACTGGGACCCGAATGTGCAAGCCGCGCTCTATCTGCCTTTGGGTGAACCGGGCAGTTTCAGCCACCCGGAAGCGCTGGCTTATGTGGATGGCGAATCCTACGCCACTTGCGACCGGCATCACCAGGAATTCCACCTGGACTCCCGCTGGTGCGATGGCAAAGCCCATTTGCTGGCGCTGCACGGCTGGACCGGTAATTCACACAAAGAAGGCGATTATGGTCGTTTGCTGATGCGTGCCTGCGAGGTAGTGCAGATCGACCAGCCCACGCGTGACTTTCTTGCCACAGCCCGCGTTGCCCTGGGCGTTGCCAATATGCTGGACGTCAACAATCCAGCCAAAGATCAGATTCTGAATGCGCTGGATGCGGCGTTCAAAGTGCTGGACACGCGCGAACCATTTGGGGATGCATTTTATGCCAGTGTCCCAGCCGCGCAGGAGGCTTTGACTACAGGGATCGATAAAGCCGGGCCGCCGCTGGATGTGACGGTGTCAGCCAGCGGCCATGCCCATATCGACGTGGCCTGGCTGTGGACGCTTGGGCAGGTGCGGCGGAAATCCGGACGGACGTTCCATACGGTCATGCGGCTGATGGAAGAGTTCCCCGACTATCATTTTACCCAGAGCCAGCCGCAGCTTTACGACTATGTGCGGCAGGATTACCCGGAACTGTTCGAAGCGATCAAGGAAAAGGTGGCGGAAGGCCACTGGGAACCGATTGGCGGCATGTGGGTCGAGGCCGACTGCAACCTGTCCGGGGCGGAATCGCTGGCCCGCCAGTTCCTGCTTGGGCGCACATTCTTCCGCGAGCATTTTGGTCCGGGAAAGGATTCTCCGGTGTTGTGGCTGCCGGACGTGTTCGGTTATGCCTGGGCGCTGCCGCAGTTGATCAAGCAGGCCGGGCTGGATTATTTCTTCACGATTAAAATCGGCTGGAGCCAGTACAACCGCCTGCCGTATGACACCTTCTGGTGGCAGGGCGTGGATGGCACACGCGTGTTGACTCACTTCAGCACGACCAAGGACCCGGCCAGCCCTTATGCGGCAACCTATAACTCGATTGCCAACCCGGAAGAGACCATCGGGACGTGGGTGAATTTCCAGCAAAAGGCTATTCAGAACGACCTGCTGATGGCCTTTGGCTATGGCGACGGCGGCGGCGGTCCCAACCGCGAAATGCTGGAAAACCTGCGTGAGATGGCGAAATTCCCCTCCACGCCGCAGACTCGTCAGCGCCCGGTTGGGGATTTCTTCCGCGATCTGGAAGCCAATTCAGGCGATCAACTGCCGACCTGGAATGGCGAGCTATACCTGGAACTGCACCGGGGCACGTATACCACCCAGTCGCGCAACAAACGCGCCAACCGCAAGAGCGAATTTCTGCTGCATGATGCCGAGTTCCTGGCGGTGCTTGCCAGCCTGGTCGATAAAAGTTACAACTACCCTAAGGCTACACTCAACAAGGCCTGGGAAGTCGTCTGCCTGAATCAATTCCACGACATTATCCCTGGCAGCAGCATCACCCCGGTGTACGTCGAATCGCAGCAGCAGTACGCGGAGATTCGCCGGATGGCCGAAGAAGTCCGCGACTCGGCGTTTGAGGCGATCGCGGGGAAAGTGTCCGCCGATGTGCTGGTGGCGAACCCGACTTCCTTCCCGCGTACGGATGTCGCGTTCTATTCCGGCAAGCTGGCCGCCGGTCAGCAGATGCAGGATGCCAGCGGACAGCCCGTAGCAACGCAGGCAACCGAGAATGGTACGTTGATCGCGGCAAGTGACCTGGCTCCGCTCAGTGTCATGGCTCTGTCGATTGGGCCGGGGGCAGGTGCTGTGTCTCCGACCGGCCTGAGCGTGTCCGCCACGCATCTGGAAAACGACTATCTGCGCGTCGAGCTGAATGATGCGGGCGACATAACCCGCATCTACGACAAAGCCAACAGGCGTGAGGTGATGCCGCCGGACAGCATCGCCAACCAGCTTCAGATCTTTGAAGATCGCCCGCTGAACTGGGATGCCTGGGACATCGACATCTTCTACGATGACAAAATGTGGCTGTCCGAACTGGCGGAGCCGGTCAAAGTGGTCGAATCCGGGCCGCTGCGCGCCACGCTGGAAATCAAGCGGAACGTGCTGAACAGCCCGCTGGTGCAGCGCATCTCGCTCGGCTATCACAGCGCCCGGCTGGACTTCGATACGTGGATCGACTGGCACGAGCGGCACGTGATGCTCAAGGTGGCTTTCCCGGTGGATGTCCTGACGCCAGTGGCGACCTATGAAATTCAATGGGGCAATGTCGAGCGGCCCACGCACTGGAACACGAGCTGGGACTGGGCACGCTTCGAGACTGCTGCGCAGAAATGGATGGACCTGTCGGAAGGCGATTACGGCGTCAGCCTGATGAACGACTGCAAGTACGGGCACGATGTGCGCGGCAACGTCATGCGCATCAGCCTGCTGCGCGCGCCGACGAACCCGGACCCCGAAGCCGACCAGGGCGAACATCGGTTTGCCTACAGCCTGCTGCCTCATGCCGGGCGCTGGAAC
>JAIOHO010000809.1 GCA_019912905.1 Anaerolineae bacterium | reverse complement strand
TCTTCGATCATCTGCGCCGGGTCCACCTGTTTCAGGCGCGCCAGCTCCTCCTCAAACGAAGGGCGCGGTGTATCCGGCGTCGGGGTGAAGAAATTGGCAAACTGGCCGTCGGCGGTGATCAGTGCGTCCAGATGTGGTAGTTCGACCTGTTCGAGGGCAGCATGCGCCTCGTGAATCCAGGGCAAGTGAATGGCATGGAGCGAGGGCGTCCGCAGCGCCCAGTAGCTGGCGGCCAGTTCCCACAGCGGGCTGAATGCAAAGCGCAGCCGCGTCAGGTCATCGGCGTCCAGATGGATGGTGATCATGGGTTGAGGCGGCCTAAATCTTGCCGACGACGACGTGCTCATGGGTGGGACGCGCGCTGCCGGTGGCGGGTTCCGGGCTGATTCCGAGCGCATCGAACCCGACAATCGGCTGGGGCGATTGAAAGATCAGGAAGCCCGTGCCATTTTCATCGACCGTAAACTGCCCCAGGCTGATGGCCTCGTCGCCGCGCACCGCCCACAACTGGTAATCCATGTCCGGTGGTAGCTGCTGAAGCCCGGTGGCATACAGCGCCCCGACTTCAATATCCGAATTCCAGATGACCTGCGCCTGCGCGTCGGGCTGACCGGCAGCCGTGGCCGTCAGGCGGCGGTGATGGGAATCCTCCGGCTTCAGGGTCACCGGCAGGGGCTGCGCTGGAGTCGGCGGCACGCTTTGCGTCGGAACGGCTTCGCGCAGTCGGTTCACCTGATCCGCCCAGTAAAGGTTCGAGCCAACCGACAGCAGGGTGACGACGAACAGCGCCGCGATGCTCACCCACCACCAGCGGCGTGTGCGGATGGGCTGAGCGCGCGGGACCATGCGCAGCGCGGGCGGCGGTTCGTCCGCTTCATCGCGAAATTCCGCCGGGTGGTTGGCCGGTTGGTGGATGCCCGCCAGAATGCGCGCTGCCGGAGGAGCCGGGAAACGTGCAGGCACAGCCCGATGGAGCGCATCCGTCAGGACCGCATAATCGGCCAGTTCGTCAGCCAGTTCAGGGCAGTCTACCAGTGCCGCTTCGACCAGGCGGGTTTCCTCCGAGTCGGTCGCACCGATGGCATACACCCCTAACAGTTCCCGCGCCTCATCACAATTACTGAACGTCATATCGGTACGCTGTCTTGCCTATCGGCTCCAATTGAGAATTTTTCAATCATCATCACAATGTATATACGTTCAAACCATTCCATTCAGATCATCATGTGCCGCCAGCCAGCCCTCGCGCAGCTTTTCCAGCCCCAGCCGGATGCGCCCCTTGACGGTGCCCAGCGGCAGGTTCAACTGCGCGGCGATCTCATGGTGAGACAGGCCGCGGAAAAAGGCCAGGTTAATCGCCTGACGCTGCTCGGCGGGCAGGTCCTTCAGCAGATCGCGCAGCAAGCGCCCGGCATCCTGCCCGGCATCGCCCACCGTTTCGCGGCTGCTGAGCAGATGCGCCAGGTCATCGAGGGCGACCGATTGGCGCAAGGGCCGCCGTTCATCGCGGCGCAGACGATCAATCGCCCGGTAGCGCGTCACCGCCAGCAGCCAGCTCGACAACCGGCCTTTCTGCGGGTCCCAGCGGTCCGGTTTGCGCCAGATCTCGAAAAAAATATCCTGTGTCACTTCTTCGGCAGCCGCCTCACTGCGCAGGACATGCATCGCCATGTTGTACACCATCCGGCCATACATTTCGTACAGCTCGGTCAGCGCCAGCTGGTCCTGCTGCTTGATGCGGTCGATCAGTTCGAGACCTTCTTGCTGCAATTCTTTGACCATACTCTTGGACAGCTTTTTAAGATGAGCGGAAGTTTAACACGAAGCGCCGAATTTCCTCAAGATAAGTCGCATATGAGGCCACAGCGGGCTTTTCTGAGCAGGCAATAAATATCGCCAGGTCGAGTGATCCGAGGCTGCACGGCAGGGCGATCTTATACATGAAACACGATGCGCATCATGAATTGCTGAACCGCCTTGAATTTGTATCTATCGGAGGAAAGTTATGCGTAAGTTAAGCTGGATCGTGGTGCTGGGGGCGCTGCTGCTGGCAGTTGTTCCGGCACTGGCTCAGGATATGGACATCGTCGATCTTGCCGCCGCCGACGGGCGCTTCACC
>JAIOHO010000808.1 GCA_019912905.1 Anaerolineae bacterium | reverse complement strand
TGGCGTGCCAACGGTCGCTATCGTCGGCGGTCTGAATGTGCGCGATGATGTGCTGCATGAGGCTGGGATTCAGGCGGTGCTGCCCATCGTCACCGGGCCGATGTCGCTGGAGATGGCGATCGAGCACGCGGGCGAACTGGTCGAACGCGCGGCGCTGCGCCTGGGCTACCTGCTGCAAGTGGGGCATTCCTGATGGACGAACTTTTTGGCCGTCGCCTGATGGCAGGTATTCCGGTCCGCGCGCAGGATCGGGTGGTGCTGTATTCCGCGCAGTTCCGCGACATGGCGCGCGACCTGGTGCTGCGGGCCGCTTCTGTGCAGGTGCATGACAGCGATTATGCCGCTCTGACGCGCCTGCGGCAGGACCTGGCGGCGTCGAGCCGGGCGCAGATTGCCGGGACGGTTTTCCCTGAAGCGGAACCCGCATTTGACAAGGCGCTCATCATCAGCCCCAAAGGGCGCGATTTCGCCCGGGCGCAGATCTGGAGCGCGTATCACAGTCTGCTCGAAGGCGGCGAACTCTACTTGATCGGCGCGAATGACGAGGGCATCAAATCGATCATTGCCGATGCCGGGACGCTGTTCGGCAGGGCGCGCACGCTCACCTATAAACAACGCCATCGCCTGGGGGCTGCGCAGAAATTCGAGGCAGGAGCTTCCTTTCCGGCAGCCTGGGGTGATGTGCCAACCCGAATCCAGACCCGCACCCTGGATACTCCGTTAGGATCGATCCCGCTGGGGACGATGCCGGGCGTGTTTAGCTGGCAGGCGCTGGATGACGGCACGGCCTTTTTGCTGAGTCAGGCGCTGCTGCCGGGGCTTGCGGAAGGTGCGGATGTGCTCGACGTGGGCTGCGGGACCGGGGTCATTGGCTGCGCGTTGGGCCGCCAGGCGCGGTCGCTGCATCTGGTCGATGTCAACCTGCTGGCGGTGGAGTGTGCCCGGACCAGCGTTCAGCTCAACGACCTGCCGGACGCGCGCGTGTATCCCAGCGACGTCTATTCGGATGTGGAAGGCTCCTTCGACCTGATTGTGTCCAATCCGCCCTTTCACCAGGGATTCGATGTCTCCAGCGAGGCCGTGTCCCGCCTGATGGCTCAGGCCCCGGATCATCTCAGGCCGGGTGGACGATTGCTGCTGGTGGCAAATGCATTTTTGCCCTACGAAGCGGCGCTGGAAGAACACCTGGGAAACGCGCAGGTCGTGGCGCAGAATACGCGCTATAAGGTGCTGATGGGCGAAAAAAGGTGAGATGCCCGCATCTGGCTGCGTCTGAGGATGCGTTCCTGATGTATAATGAGGGCAGGAAGGTATCGAGGCTGAGATCATGGCAATTCAGGTGACCCTGAATATCCGCGATGAAACTTACCGCTCTACGGAGTGGTGTTCACGCACGACGGGCCGCGCGGATTGCCAATTTGTTCTCTGGTTTTGGCCCACCGACACCTGATCAGCCTGAGAGGGATCGCCCGGATACACCAGACGTGTAGTCAATCAGGTTTGAAGTGAGATTATCCCAATGAGTATGCCCATTACCGTCAATGTCCCTGATAACTTGTATCGCCATATCAAGCGGCTGGCTCAGGCAAGCGGTCGCAATGTGGCAGATGTGATGAATTCAATGATGTCGGTTTCGCTGTTGCCATTAACTATCCCCACCAGTGAAGTGCCACTGGAAAAGCTTTCGGACGCCGAAGTCCTGGAACTGGCCGACAGCCGGATGAACCCGACTCAGAACGCCCGCATGAGCGAACTGCTGGATAAACAGCAGGCCGGTGACATCAGCAGCGCAGAGAAAGACGAGCTGGCGGTGCTGGTCTACATCTACGAGCAGGGGTCGCTCCTGAAGGTGAAAGCGCTGTCTGAGGCCATCCGCCGTGGGGTGCGTGAGCCGGTCAATGCATGACACTATCCGAGGCGCTGCGGGCGCGGGTTCGTCAGCAGGCACATGATCAGTGTGGCTACTGCCGCATTTCCAGTGCCTGGGTATATGCCTCCATGGAAATCGACCATATCCTGCCCAGGGCGGCGGGCGGCTCGGACGAGGAAGATAACCTGTGGCTGTCCTGTCCGCTCTGTAATCAGTACAAACATACCCAGACCCAGGCGGTCGATCCGCTGACTCGGCGGCGTGTGCCTTTATATAATCCGCGAGTACAATCGTGGGATGAGCACTTCCGCTGGGGGCGGGATCAGGCGACGATTATCGGTCGGACTGCTTGCGGTCGGGCGACCGTGAAGGCGCTCAGGCTGAACATCGAACAGGCTGTTCAACTCCGGCGCGGGCTGGTCGAGATCGGTGCTTATCCACCCGGAAATTAGTATTCCCATCAATTCTGAATAAATTACGAAAACGCATCGGGTCGGTCGAAATGTGTGTTATGCTCACGAGCGGAGGGCCTTGTGGTCGATTACATTTGCATCGCGGTACCCCATTTCATCGGCGAATACC
>JAIOHO010000807.1 GCA_019912905.1 Anaerolineae bacterium | reverse complement strand
CCCCACTGCGTACCAGTTTGTGCTGAAGGTAGGCTTCGATCGCCTCCGCCAGATTCAATTCCGGTACAGGGACAAACTCTGTTTTGGTGCGCCCCAACAGACCGGCCCGCTTCTTAACGATCTGGGGTTCATCGTCCAGGCTGTAGCGTGGCAGATCGCCGGGTACGTTATCACCGTCTTCCGGGGGCGGCGCAGCGGCGCGGCGCGGCGCTTCCACGACGGGCGGTTCGTCGCGATCCTCGTCCTCCAGCGCGTCTTCATCGACCAGCAGATCGCGCAGGGTCGCGGCCTCGCTCGTGGGGGCTGGTGCGGTTCGTGTTTCTGCTGCCGGAGAGTCGGCGGAAGGCGGTTTGTGGAGCGGTGCGGTTGGCGGTTTGCGCGCGGTGGCCTGGGCCACGACGGGCGACAGTTCGCGCATGACTTTGAGGAACCGGTCGCGGAATGTTTCGTCGTCCGTCAGGTCGCGGTAGGCCCGGTCGCCCATCTGGATAATCAGACCGCCATCGACCACATCGCGCAGGATGGTGACGACTTCGACCGCCTGGGCTGCGCCGCCGCTGTCGAGCTTCACCTGAAAGGTGCCGCTGCGGGTCGTGCGCGCCGGGGCGCTGCTCGATGGTGGCGGTGGTGACTTCGAGACGGAGGCCGGTCGGCTCACCAGCATATCGAGGTCCGGCAGATCGCCTTCAGCAGCCGCCTCGCTGCCCATCGGCGCAGCGGATTTTGTAGCCGCGGATACCGGGACGACAGGCCGCTCCCGGTGGGGATGTTCCCGGCGCTGCATGCGCGCCCGGACGATCAGCAGCACGACCACCACCAGCACGACGCCGGTTCCGCAGAACATGAGGATCAGACCCACCGGCACCTGGCGCATAAAATCAGAGAGGCCGGAGCTGGCCTGGGCAAGAATTAACCTGGATGACCATTCCATAAGCTGTGACCAGTCGTTACTCATCGGACGAACAGGGCTGGCAGATCGGGCAGAAATGGGTGCCGCGCTGGGCCACGCGGATTTTCTCGATAGGGCTGCCGCAGGTGAGACAGGGTTTCCCGGCCCGATCATAAACGAAAAAATGATCCTGAGATTCGCCGCGTGTGCCGTCGGGTTTGCGATACCAGTTGATGCTGGCCCCTTCGTAATCCACACCGGCCTGAAGCGCTGCGCGAACCGCCTCATACAGCCGACCG
>JAIOHO010000806.1 GCA_019912905.1 Anaerolineae bacterium | reverse complement strand
CATCCACCATACTGCCCGGCTGGATCTGGCCAATGATGTTGAAGTCGGTTCCTGGTCCATTGCGCACATTCACGCTTTGAGGGCCGGGCGCTCTCGCTACGCAGGTTTCACTGGTCACGGGTTCCTGCTGGGCTGGAGGCGCGGCCACTTCGGGCGTTTGAGCAGGCGGCGGCGGCGCGGCGGCGGCGACCTGCCCCAGGCTGATCTGGACCTGCCCGGTGGTGTTCGGGTCGGTGGGAGTCACTTCGACGGTATAGGTGCCGGTGCTCGCCGGCAGCGTCAGGCTCACCTGCGTGTCCCCGGTCAGCAGTGCCACGATCTGCCCGTTGGCATCACGAACCACAGCCTGGAACCCGAATCCGGGCGTGGTGGCGCTGATCGTCAGACTTGTCGGCGCAGCCGGGTTCGCATTGAAGCTGAATACCTGCGGCGGCGCGCCGGAACCCACCGGCGCATCGACGGGCGAGTCGGTCAGGCCGGTGGTTGGCATGACCGCCTGACCGTTCAGGCGGATCAGGTAATCGCCGCTGACCCCGCTGACGCTGTTCACCAGAATCGTGTAAATCCCATTCTGCGGCAGGTTGTGGATAATCAGCGCGTCGGTGCTGCCCGGTTCCGTCGGGTCATTATCGTTGTTGGCGAGCTGCTGCTGTGTCGGGCTGTTGAGGCTGGCTGCCGGGTCCAGACCGGGCGTGATGCCGATGACCTCAATCGTCACGCGGTCGCCTGCTGTCCCGCTGAACGTATAGAATGCGAGTGGACTGGTAGCCGATAACGTCCCGACCACATTGTCCCCGTAGTTAAGCGCTCCACCCTGGGCCAGAACTGCGCCGCCGAGCAGAGCCAAAAAGAACACAAGCGCGATCATAATTCGTGCCTTCATCACAACCCTCTTTTTCGCTGAATAAGTGTGTGATGTTATTTTAGACAAAATTCGATTTTCGCAAAAGTGAGCCACTGGTTGATTCATCCAGCGCCCCGCTGGTAAGATTGAAGCGGAAACCAAAGGAGACGGTTCGATGACTGATGATCGTGTGGCGGCCCTGAAGAAAATCGCGGACGAAATTGCGGCCTGCACGCGCTGCCCCTTATATAACGGCACGACCCACCCGGTTCCCGGCGCAGGTGACCCCTTCGCGGAGATCATATTTATTGGCGAAGGCCCCGGTTATTATGAAGATCAACAGGGCCTGCCCTTTGTCGGGCGCTCCGGTGATTATCTGACTTACCTGCTGAAACTGATCGACCTGGAACGGGAGCAGGTGTTTATTACCAACGTCGTCAAACATCGCCCACCCAATAACCGGGACCCGCAGCCCGATGAAATCATCGCCTGCAAGGGCTATCTTGACGACCAGATTGCCCTGATCCAACCGGCGGTCATCGCCACCCTGGGACGCTTCAGCATGGCGCGTTATTTCCCCGACGGAAAAATCAGCCAGATCCACGGCCAGCCGAAATATGCCAGCGAGCCGGTAATCGCCTATTACCCCCTGTTTCACCCGGCGGCGGTGCTGCGCAACCCGAACCTGCGGCGCACGATGGAGGAAGACATCCACCGCCTGCCGGAAATCGTGGCGGAGGTCAAAAAGCGGCGCAGCGGGTCGAACCCGGGTTCCAGCGGCAAGCCCGCTTCGTCGAAAGACGATGACCTGCCCATGCAGCAGTTGAAGCTGTTTTAAGGAGGGGCGTGCGGGGATCGAAGGCTTGAAGCGGCAGATGTCACGCCGATGCGCAGGGTCAGAGCGGCGTGCATGAATCGGGAATCACCGGGCCAGCAGCCGCAGTCCATGAGGGAACAGGCGGTTATCCTGCGGCTGTCAGCTCGGGTTCCGTGTGGAGAACGGCGGGTTAACTCGACACCGGGAGTTCCGGGTCTTGGCCGCCGACCAGCATGAGGTCGAACGACCCTTTCTTCTGAAGCTCTGGAGTACTCGACAAAGACACGGATTGATCACCGTGATCGGTGATGTCGAACGATCCCTTCTTTTCGATCCCGCTGTGCAGCAGTGCGACGGCCACGAGGATGGGCAGGATAGCCAAGAGTTTGTTCATGGGGTTTGTCCTTTCGGTGAATTCCCTCAATACCAGCAGAATACATCCGAACCTGACGCCGGTCGTCGGGCGGTTGGCCGAAGCCGATTCGGACCTTCGGCGGAACTGCCTGCTCCTGCCCTCGGACCAGGGACTCAGCTACTTGCCGCTGGATATTCAACCCAAACGAAAACGGGACTTTGGGATACGGAGGGCGGCTTCTCGCTCAAAAACTCAGCACTTTTTAGCAGTGCTTCACTGAATTAGAGATTGCTGATTTCTTCGATAAGCCGCTTGAGATCGTGGGGCAGCAGCACCGGCTTATAAGCGTGCTGATCGGGCGGGGTCAGCATCTTCTGAAGGCGCGCCATGAATTCTTCGCCCTGCCCCCAACCGATAAACAGATGCAGGTTGTAGTCGATGGTCAGGCGGATCTGTACCGCCCGGCGCTGGCCGAGCAGCATCTCGACGGCTTGTGTGATGTGATCACTGGGGATGCTGGCCGGTGGATAGGGCTTACGTGTCTGGGGCACCAGGATCAGGCGGCGGTTGGTGATGGTCGCCGTGATCGGCGGAATCCCGGCTACCCAACCTGAGGCGGTTGGCCGGGCAATCTGTACCAGGTATTCTCCAAGGCGAATTTCGCCGATCTGCAACTGCGTGATATCCATGACGCCAACCGTACTCAGCCCCACTTCGCATTTCCCTAATTGTAATCGGTCTGGCGCAAGTGGGCTACTCCCTCAGCCAGGAAGCCGGGAGGCGTCGAAATTAACCCCAAACAGCCTGTAATCGAGGGCCGGGTCCACTCGGCATCAATGGAAGTAGCGCGAGGGTTCGACCGTCGTGCGAGGTTTCGGAGCGGGCTTCCCCAGCATCATGCGAATATCGCGCATGAGCCAGGAGCTTTGTGACCAATCGACATAAAAGTACAGCAGATCGCCGCTGTGCAGGGCAATCACGCCGCCATCGCGCTTGCCCAGCCCCACGCTCCAGACCTGCTCGATGTCCTCGCCAGGGATCGCCAGCGGCGTGACATCTTCCTGATGCACATCCTCCGGCAGAATGACAAGCCGCCGTGTCGTCACCAGGAGCCGCATCCATGGGCCGTGATGATGCCACTGCCCGCTGGTGAACCGCGCGAAGCGAACCTTGTAACGGCCCAGTGATTGTTCTGAGGATAAGATCACCTGTGTATCCTTATCATCCATCCTTTTGTGTGGACGATTTTACCGGTTAAGAATACCCCGCGCACCCCAAATCTCAAGGGGTAAAAGGTCCGGGAATGTGCGTCTGAATGCGGTATAATGCCAATGGGGGTGGATGTGTCCCGGTGGATGCCCCGGTCTTCAAAATCGGTGGTGGGTTGCGCAGAGCAGGCCACGGTGGGTTCGACTCCCATCCATTCCCGCTCCTTTTCTGGAATCCTCGCATTGTGCCGTCCAATGTAACTCTGGAATAGAATGACTTTCCAACGTAACCGTAGAAAACAGCTTCTGCGGTTGTTTTTTTGTCCAGAGTGTCCCGTTCAGAACCATTCGAACAAGCAGATGCGGTAGAATTTAGGAGGTTTTCTCACCCATAATACAAGTAAAGAGAAAATCTTGTGCCAGAAGGGATTCGACGTGAACACGTCAGAGGCAGGGTGATGAATGGATGACTCGCAACAATCGACCGACGATCCGATAGCGGAGCAGAAAACCAATTTTGGGTCTCAACCGACCGCATTCATCGGACGGGAGGATGACCTGCGTAAGGTGCAGGAGATGCTGGCTGAGCCACGCTGCCGTCTCGTTTCACTGGTAGGGCCGGGGGCATTGGAAAGACGCGACTTGGCATCGAAATCGCCATGCAGGTACTGGTCCGCCCCCGCTAAAAAGGAGTAACAGTTGCTCCCAGAGATTGTACAATAGGTCAGCCTCAGGAGGAGCAATTTCGAAGGCGTGGTATACACC
>JAIOHO010000805.1 GCA_019912905.1 Anaerolineae bacterium | reverse complement strand
GAAGCCCGCTTGTGAACGTGGAGCGGCTCGCCGATTAGTTCGCGCACCGTCATGCGCGGGTTGAGCGACGAGAACGGGTCCTGAAAGATGATCTGCATATCGCGCCGCAGGGCCTTGAGTTCGGCATGATTCAGCTTCAGCACATCGACCATTTCCCCGTCGCGGCGGAACAGCACCTTGCCCGCCGTCGGCTCATACGCCCGCAGAATCACGCGCCCGGTGGTCGTCTTGCCACAGCCGGACTCCCCTACCAGGCCGAGCGTCTCGCCCTCGCGGATGAACAGGTTGACCCCATCCACGGCGCGCACATAGCCCGCCACCTGACGCAGCACGCCGCGCCGGATCGGGAAATGCATCTTCAGGTCCTGTACATCGAGTAATACGGGTCGTGTCTCGTTCATTCATCCGCCCATTTCAGAAACCGGGTGTCGCGTCATAAACCCTCTTTGACCCAGCACTCAGAACTCAGCACTACGTGTACAGCGTACAGCGCACCCAATGCCCCGGCTCGATCTCGACCAGCGGAATCGGGTCCTGGCACGTCGCGCCCTTATTGGCCGGGCAGCGCGGGAAAAAGGCGCAGCCAGGCGGCACGCTGAACGGGTCCGGGACCATGCCGGGGATGGGACTCAGACTGCGTTTGACGTCGCGGCCCATTGACGGCACCGATTGCAGCAGGCCAATCGTGTAGGGATGCGCCGGGCGTTTGAACAGCGTGCGCCGGTCGGCCACTTCTACGATTTTGCCCATGTACATCACCGCCACGCGGTCGGCCATCTCGTTGATGACGCCCAGGTTATGGGTGATCATCAGGATGGCCGAGCCGAACTGCTCCTGCAAGCGTCGCATCAAATCGAGAATCTGCGCCTGAATGGTCACGTCCAGGGCGGTGGTCGGCTCGTCGGCGATCAGCAGCGAAGGGTTGCACGACAGGGCCATGGCGATCATGGCGCGCTGGCGCATCCCACCTGAAAACTGGTGCGGATAAGAGCGGATAAACTCCTGCGCGTTGCCGATGCGCACCGCCGTCAGCATGTCGATCGCGCGCTCGGTGGCTTCCTCGGTGCTGACATTCTGGTGGAGTTCGATGGCCTCGATGATCTGGTCGCCGATCGTGTGCAGCGGCGAGAGCGAGGTCATCGGCTCCTGAAAGATCATGGCGATCTCGTTACCGCGAATATCGCGAATCAGGTCACCTTCCGGGTCGAGCGTGGTCATATCGACTTCACGACCATTACGACGGCGAAATTCGATGGCCCCGCTGGGGATGCGCGCCACTCGTTTGGGCAGCAGGCGCATGATGCTGTGGGCCGTGACACTCTTGCCGCTGCCGGATTCCCCGACAATGGTGAAGATCTCAGGCTTTTCCGCAGACAGCGCGAAACTAACGCTATCGACGGCGCGAAAACTGTCACGGCCGAACAGACCGCCCCGTGAATAGGTTCGCGATACGCCTTCGACGGCAAGAAGATCGGTCATGCCACCACCACCGGCGCCGCATCGGCGGCGGGGCGGACTTCCGGGCTCGCGGCAAAGCAGGCGACACTGTGTCCGGGCGACAGCATCGCCAGTTCCGGTACCTCCTTGCGGCAAATGTCCATCGCCAGCGGACATCGTGGATGGAAGCGGCAGCCGGGGGGCGGCGCCGAAAGGTTGGGCGGACTGCCACCGAGCGCCGCTTTGGCCGCCAGGTCGCCGATCCGCGGCAGGCTGCGGATGAGGTGCAAGGTGTAAGGGTGGAGCGGCCGGGCGAAGAGTTCGGCGGTCGGAGCCTCCTCGGCCAGCCGGCCCGCATACATGATGCCGAGCCGGTCGGCCATGTTGGCATGAACCGCCATGT
>JAIOHO010000804.1 GCA_019912905.1 Anaerolineae bacterium | reverse complement strand
GATCTGGCGGATACACCCTGGAAACTGAACAACTACGGTATGAGCAGCGCCGAGGGGCAGCTCTGGCTGGAAAGTCAGTACCTGTTCTAATCAAGATTGTGTTTTATCGGGGAGAGGCGTTCCTCAGGGAGACCTCTCCCTGAAACATCTGTGGGGAGCTTTCGATGCATAATCCTCCCGTGATCCAACTGAGTCACATCACCAAGCGCTTCGGCAACCTCACCGCGCTGGAGGATGTGGATTTTGATCTGTACGAGGGCGAAACCCATGCGCTGGTGGGCGAGAACGGCGCGGGCAAATCGACTCTGATGCGCATCCTGGCGGGCATTTACACCCGGGACGAAGGGGAATATCTGCTCAACGGCAAGCCGGTGAATTTTGCCTCGCCGCACAATGCCCTGGAGCGCGGAATCGGCATGATCCACCAGGAACTGAGCGTCATGCCTGAGCTGTCGGTGGCCGAGAATGTGTTTCTGGGGCGTCAGTTGACGAACCGTTTTGGGGTGATCGACTGGCGCAGGATGGAGGACATCGCCCACAAGGAGCTGACCGATCTCGGCTTCGGGACAATCGACGTGCGCCGCCCTCTGGGTAAGTATGCGCTGGGCATTCAGCAGGTGGTGGAGGTGCTGCGCGTGATCGTCTCCGGCGCGCGCGTCCTGATTATGGACGAGCCGACCTCCGCACTGTCGCCTGTCGAGATCGACCGCCTGATCGAATTGATTGACACCCTGCGCCAGGGGAACCGCAGCATCATCTACATCTCCCATTTCCTCGAAGAGGTGCTGCGCGTCGCCGACCGGACCACTGTCCTGCGCGACGGTCGCAAGGTCGCCACGCTGGACAGAGCGAACACCAGTATCCACGAACTGGTGACGTTAATCCTGGGGCATGAGATCAATGCCATGCTGCCGCCGGTCGTCGAGCACGAGGCCCAGGGGCATACGCTGCTTGACGTCGAGCATCTGACCTCGGATGTCTTTCGCGATGTCAGCTTCCATGTGCTGGCAGGCGAAGTGGTGGGCATCTATGGCCCGGTCGGGGCAGGGCACTTCGATCTGGCTCGCGCGCTTTTCGGCATCTACCGCTATGACGAAGGCGCAATCCGGGTCAACGGCCAGCAGTTTCCACGAAATTTCTCGGCGCGGTATGCCATCAAAGCGGGTCTTGCCTTTGCGACTGAGTCGCGGCGCAAAAGCCTGCTGCTGGACGCGCCGAATTACCGCAACGTGACTCTGCCGCACCTGTTTCGCATCGGCAGGCTGATCCCGCAGCAAAAGCAGGAACTGGAAGTCTCGCGTCCTGTGCTGCAAGTGGTGGGCGCGCGCCCCGCCGACCCCGAATATATCACCGGCCAGATG
>JAIOHO010000803.1 GCA_019912905.1 Anaerolineae bacterium | reverse complement strand
GCTGCCGATCGAGCCGCCGGGCTGCGTCCGGTCGCGGTCGCCGCCAGCGCGGGCACGGTCAACACTGGGGCGATTGACCCCCTGAATGAAATCGCCGATTTGTGCTCCGCAGAAGGATTGTGGCTGCACGTCGATGGGTCTTACGGCGGGGTCGGCATCCTGGCCGAGCAGACTCAGGGTCTGTATACGGGCATCGAGCGCGCCGACAGTCTGGCAATGGACCCGCACAAGTGGCTGTACGTCCCGGTCGAATGCGGCTGCGTGCTGGTCCGGGACGCCCAGGCCATGCGCGATACGTTCAGTCTGGTGCCGCCCTACCTACGCGATGACCGGGCACTGCCCTGGTTCGCCGAATTTGGCGTGCAGCAGACACGCGGCTTCCGGGCGCTCAAACTGTGGATGACGATCCAGCAGATCGGCGTCTCCGGCTACGCTGAACTCATCCGCCGCGATATCGATCTGGCCCGTTCGCTTCAGGCGCGCATCCGCCAGCGCAGCGATTTTGAACTGCTGGCCGCCGGGCCGTTGAGCATCACCTGTTTTCGCTACTGCCCACCGGAGGCAGCGCCGAATCAACTCGACGAGTTGAACCGCGCCCTGCTCGAAGTCACGCAGCAGGAGGGGCAGGTCTTCCTGACGAGCACCAGCCTGCGCGAACAGGTGGCGCTGAGAGCCTGCATCGTCAATTTCCGCACCACCGAGGCCGACCTGGACTTTCTGCTGGAGACGCTGGCTGCCGCCGGTCAGCGGGTGCTCACCGCCTGACAATGCTGGTATAATGCCCGCACACTGGAAATGTTCAGGGTCGAATGATGCGGATTCAGGTCGAAGGACAGCACCCTCTCAGCGGCACCTATCGCCCATCGGGGAATCCCAATGCGGCGATGGCGCTGCTGGCGGCGGCGCTGCTGACCGACAAGCCCATCACTCTGCGCAATATGCCCCGAACGACCAGCACGAGCGCCATTCTCGATCTGGCCGCCTGGCTCGGCGCAGACATCCTGTTCGCAGAGAGTGGGATCGTCACGGTGACGGCGTCTCAACTCACACAGCGGGTCCTGAGCGCGGAACAGATCGGCAGTTCGGTGGGCGTGCTGCTGCTGGTCGCGCCGCTGCTGGTGCGCCGCCAGTACGTCCGCCTGGAAATCGACTTCCCGCTCAACCGCATCCGCACCCACCTCGAAGCCCTGCGCGATCTCGGCCTGGACGTGGTCACCACGCACGGCGCGGTGGAATGCCGAGCCGAAGCATGGGATTTCAAGGACATCATCCTGTCCCAGGCCAGCGTCACGGCGACCGGCATCGTCATCATGCTGGCAGCCAGCCTGGGCAAAGAGACGATCATTCATAATGCCGCCTGCGAGCCACACATCCGCGAACTCTGCCTGATGCTGGAGCAGATGGGCGCGCACATCGAGGGCATCGGCTCGAACCTGCTGCGGGTGCTCAGTCCACCGCAGTTCGAGGGTGCGGAGGTGACCATCGGCCCCAATCATATCGAAGCGGCCAGCATCGCCGCGATGGGGGCACTCAGCGGCGGTCGCATTCAGATCGACGGCACCCGCCTCGAAGATATGCGCATGATTGGCAAAATCTACCACCGGCTCGGTTTACAGCTTGATCTGGACGACTCCAGCATTTTTGTCCCCAAACACCCGCAGTTGGCGGTGCTCAACCGCGAGGAAGATGTCGATTCGTCCATCGAGACATCGATCTGGCCGGGCTTCCCATCGGACCTGGTGGCGGTGGCAACCGTGACCGCGACTCAGGCACGCGGCACATCCCTGATTCACGAAAAATTGTTCAACAACCGGTTGCTGTTTGTGGACCGGCTCAAGGCGATGGGCGCGCAGATCGTCCTGTGCGATCCGCACCGCGCTATCGTCGTCGGCCCCTCGCCCCTGTTCGGCGTGTATATGGCCTCGCCCGATGTCCGCGCTGGGCTGGGAATGTTATGCGCGGCTTTAATCGCCAAAGGTGTCTCGACCATCGACAATGCCGAAGCGCTGGAACACACCTTCGGCGGCGTCCTCCACAATTTGCAGGCATTGGGTGCACAGATTGAAATCGAGTGATGGACGCGCCGATCACGTTTCAGGAAGTTCATGGGCTGAAGATCGCTCATGCAGTGCTTGGCAGCAGCGGTCCGGCGGTGGTCATGCTGCACGGTTGGGGGGCCAACCTCGAACTGATGCTGCCGCTGGCGCAGCGCCTCGTGCCGTTCGGTTATCAGGTGTATGTGCCCGATCTACCGGGATTCGGAAAAAGTGAGTGGCCGTCTGAGGCGTGGTCAGTGCATGACTACGCGAACATGGCTCTCAACTATCTCGACCAGAATCAGATGGACGTTGTCTATCTCGTCGGTCATTCGTTCGGTGGGCGGCTGGGCCTGATCCTGGGAGCCGATCACAGCGCGCGCTTCCGCAAAATGGCGCTGATCGACAGTGCGGGTGTCCGCACGCCCCCGGCACTGAGGAATCAGCTGCGTTTAAAAGGCTATCGTTTCGGCTTGAACGCGCTGAGAGCGGTGAGACTCCGCGCTCAGGCGGATCGGCTGAGGACATGGTACAGTGATCGCTACGGGTCCAGCGACTACAAGGCAGCCACCGGCGTCATGCGCGAGACCTTTGTCAGGGTCGTCAACGAAGACCTGCTTCCCTATGCAGCGCGAGTTCAGGTGCCCACCCTGCTCTTCTGGGGCGACCAGGATCAGGACACGCCGCTGGCCCAGGGTCAACTGCTGGAAAAGACGATTCCCGATGCCGGGCTGGTCGTATGGGAAGGCGCGGGCCACTACAGCTACCTCGACCGTCTGGCAGACACCGCCCGTGTGATCGACCATTTTTTCAGGCAGGAATCATCATGACGCCTGCGCACGGTTTACCGGTCGGCAACCTATTCTTGGAGAGTTAACCGCTCGATGCTCATTACCATCGCTGCCCTGGTCTGGCTGGCTGCCGCGCTGTACCGCATCGTCGAACAGGCTCGTTACTTCCAGATCGAAGAATATCAGAATGCGCGCTACCTCCGCTGGCTGTTTATGCAGCGTCCCCGCTGGCTGCCCAATCGCCCCACAGGGGTGGTGATCGTCGGACTGGCGCTGACCGTACTGATGGCCGAAGCCCCGGGTGTGCTGCTGCCGGGGATGCTCGGCATCCTCATCGCGGTCGCCGCTGGGTGGCCTGCCCGCCAGCGCGAGGTGAAAAAGCCGCTGCGCCTGACCCCCCGCGTCAAACGCCTCCTGAGCACCGCCTTTTTGCTTGCCGCACTCGCCGCAGGATTGGCTTACGGGGTAATCGGTGCCGTCCCAGACCTGCCGCCGCTGCCATTCGCCGTCGCCGCGTTGACCGGCTTTGGCCTCTTTCTGCTCGTGCCGCTGCTGCTGGTCGCCGCGAATATTTTTATCCAGCCGGTCGAAGCCTTGATCCGGCAGCGGTTTATCCGCCAGGCTCGCCGGGTGCTGGACGAGGTGCAGCCGGTGGTCATCGGCATCACCGGCAGCTACGGAAAAACCAGCACCAAAACCTATCTGGCCCACATCCTCAATGGGCGTTTTCGCGCCTATCCAACGCCCAAGAGCTACAACACGGTGATGGGCATCTGCCTCGCCATCAACAACGATCTGGCCGACGATCACAGCGTCGAGTATTTCATCGCCGAAATGGGAGCCTACGTCCCCGGCGAGATTCAACGCCTGTGCGACCTGACCCACCCGCGCATCGCCATCGTCACCGAAGTCGGCCCGCAGCATCTCGAACGTTTTGGCAGTCTGGAAAACACCGCAACCGCCAAATACGAGATTATCAAGGCCCTCCCACCGGATGGGGTCGGCATCTTCAACTGGGATAATCCCCACGTGCGCGCGATGTACCAGCGCGGCTACCCTTCAAGCCGCATCGCGGTCAGCCGGGAAATCGACCCGGCCAGCACACTGGAGGATGGCCCGCGCTTCGTCGCCTCCGCCATAGAGGAATCCCTGGCCGGGACCGAATTTACGGTCACCGACCGGCAGACCGGGCAGTCGGAGGCATTCAACTCGCCGCTGCTGGGGCTGCATAACGTCACCAACATCCTGCTGGCTGCGGCGGTCGCCATCCACGAGGGCATGCCGCCGCGCGAAGTGGCCTGGCGCGTGCGTGACCTTCAGCCAGCCGAGGCGCGCCTGGCGCGGCGGACCTCGCCGGAAGGCATCACCATCATCAACGATGCCTACAGCGCCAATCCTGCTGGGGCGGTCCAATCGCTGCGTGTGCTGGGGATGCATACGACCGGCAAGCGCCTGTTGATTACACCGGGGATGGTCGAACTCGGGCCGCTGATGGAGCCGGAAAACCGCAAGCTCGGCGAAGTCGCCGCCCAACATGCCACCGACGTGATTCTGGTCGGGCGCAAACAGACGCAGCCCATCTACCAGGGCCTGCGGGCGGCAGGCTTCCCGCAGGATCGGCTGCATGTGGTCGATACCCTGTCGGAGTCGGTCGCCTGGTATCAGGCGCACCTGGAGCCGGGGGACACCGTGCTGTTCCTGAACGACCTGCCAGATACCTATCAGGCTTAGCGGCCTGAATCGCTATTTGTCCACCATTATCGAAACGAGCACACAGCCATGCCCCGACCCCGAATCGGCATCACCACCAGTTACAAAGACCATCGCCAGAGCGTGGATACCCACTACGCGCAAGCCATCGAAGCAGCGGGCGGGCTGCCGCTGATCGTGCCCATTTTCGAGACTGCCGACGCCGCCGCCGAATTCGCTAGCCTGTTGGATGGGCTGGTCATCACCGGCGGACCGGGCATCGTGCGCGGTCTGATCGGCACCCTGCCGGACGATCTCGAACAAGTGGACCCGGCCCGCGATCAAAACGACACTCTGATCTACGCGGCGGTACAGGATCGCCCGATTCTCGGCATCTGCTATGGGATGCAGTTCATCAATGCCCAGGCAGGCGGCACCCTCTACGCCGATGTCCAGATGCAGAAGCCGGGATCGCTGATTCACAGTGCCGATCGCGGCGGGACCACCCACCCGGTCCGCTTCGATTCCGATTCGCATATCGCGCAAATCATGGGTATACCTGAGCTAGAAACCAATACCTACCATATTCAGGCGGTTGGCACGGTCGGCAACCGCCTGAAAGCAGTTGGTTTTGGCCCGGACGGGGTCATCGAAGTCATCGAATCGGACGATGGCCGCATGATCGGCGTCCAGTTCCATCCCGAACGTATGGCGGACCGCACCAGACCGCTGTTCCAGGATTTCGTCAACCGTTGTCGTCATAAATAATCAATCCGCATAGCTCAAGGAGTAGTTCGCATGGCCTATCATCCTAATCGTCTGGAGCATGCCCGCTCGCTGCAAGATCAACTGGTAGCCTGGCGGCGGGACATCCACATGCACCCGGAACTTGGCTTCGAAGAATACCGCACAGCCAAAACCGTCGCCGAAGCCCTGACTGAGATGGGAATCGAAGCGGAAACCGGGATCGGCGTCACCGGGGTCGTCGCCCGCATCGGCGAAGGCAAACCGGTGATTGGCATCCGCGCCGATATGGACGCGCTGCCCATCGACGAGGAAAACGAAGTGCCGTATGCCTCTGAAACGGCCAACAAGATGCACGCCTGCGGCCACGATGCGCACACAGCCATGCTGCTGGGCGTCGCCCGGATGCTGACCGAAATTCCCGCCAGCGACCGTCCCAAAGGGGAAATCCGCCTGCTGTTCCAGCCTTCCGAGGAACGGCAGGATGCCGAGGGCAAAAGCGGGGCCATGCGCATGATCGATGATGGCGCGCTCGAAGGAGTCGATCAGGTGATCGCCCTGCACGTCGCCAGTGGCTTAGAAGCCGGAAAGATCGAAATCCGCAGCGGTTATGCCATGGCAAACGCCGACGCCTTCGAAGCCACTATTTACGGTTCAGGCGGGCACGGCGCATCGCCGCACCGGGGTACCGACCCGATCTTCATGCTGGCGCAGCTTCTGAATGCCATCTGGGGCATTCGCGCGCGCCGCATTAACCCGATCGAACCGGCCATCATTTCGATTGGTTCCATCCGCGCCGGGGACGCCAGTAACGTCATCCCTGCCGAAGTCTACATCAACGGCACCATCCGCAGCTACAGTGATGAAATCCGCGAACAGCTCCACGAAGAACTCGACCGGGCTTTCGGAGTCGTGAAGGCACTCGGCGGCGATTACAAGCTCAGGATCTACTCCGGCTACGACGCGACCTACAATGATCCCGAAGTTGCCAAACTGATCGCCCAGATCACCGGCGAGATGCTCGGCGAGGAACATATCGAACCGGGCGAGCCGGGCATGGGCGCGGAAGATTTTGGTTATATGACCAAGCTCGCGCCGGGAGCCATGTTTATGCTGGGCGCAAAGTACGATGACAAGGAACGCGGCCACCACACGCCCATCTTCAACATCGACGAATCGACCTTCCCTATCGGGTCGGCCATGCTCATCGAGACCGCCTTCCGTCTGATGAAACAAAACGGCGGCTGATCCCGTATAAGGGTGCGTGGACATTACGCATTCGCTTCTCCTCGTTGTAACGATTGTGGCGATGATCGGCGCGCTGCTGGCGTCGATCATCCCTTTTATTCCCGGCCCGGTCCTCCTGTGGGGCATCGCGCTGGTTTATGCCGCGCTGACCCAGTCCGTCCCGACCGCGGCGCTCGTCGTGATGACACTGCTGATGGCTGCTGGGGCGACCTCCGATTACTGGCTGCCGCTGGTGGGCGTGCGCACCCAGGGCCTGTCCTGCCTGGGCGCGGTGGGCAGCATCCTGGGCGGCACCCTGGGCACCTTCCTGATTCCGGTTCCCATTCTTGGGACTCTCATCGGCAGCATCCTCGGGGCGATGCTCATCGAATTCAGCCGCATCCGCCAGTGGCGGCACGCGCTGCAAGCCGGGCAGATCACCATCAAGCTCTACCTCTGGAGTGTGATCGTCCAGTTTGCCATCGGCCTGGCAATCCTGCTGGTTTTCGCAGGCAGCGTCCTGGCTGTGCGCTGAGCACCCCCTGTATTGACAATTCAATCGATAACTAGCATAGTTACTGGCGGAATCAACACAGGAGGGTTGCGCATGAGCGCAAAGCGCAAAACAACTGTCGGCGTCATCTTTGGGGGCCGCAGCGTCGAGCATGACGTCTCGGTGGTGACCGCCCATCAGATTATGCGAGCTTTTGACCGCGAGCTGTATGACGTGGTTCCGGTCTACATCAGCCGCGACGGACGCTGGTTCAGCGGCGATCCCCTGTTGGATTTGAAAAATTATGACGATGAAATCATCAGCCTGAGCGGCATCATTCCGGTCATCCTCTCGCCAGGGGTCCAGCATCACGGTCTGATCCTCAACCCACTGGCTGGGCGTTTCAGTAAGAGTGAGATTCAGCGGCTGGACGTGGTCTTCCCGGCCATTCACGGCACGCACGGCGAGGATGGAACGCTGCAAGGACTGCTCGAATTAGCGGACATTCCCTACGTCGGCTGCAAAACCCTGGCATCCGCGGTCGCCAATGACAAGATCATCACCAAGATGGTCCTGAATGAGCACGACATTCCCATGGTAGATGGGGTCAGCTTCAACCGGGCCGATTGGCTTGAACAGCCAGAGGCCGTCATCGAGCGTGTGCGCCAGGCCCTGGGTTTCCCGGTATTCGTCAAACCGGCCACCACCGGGTCCAGCATCGGCATCGGGCGCGCCAACGACGAAACCGTACTGCGATCCACGATCGACATCGCCGCACATTTCGACCGCCGCATTCTGGTTGAGAAAGCCATTACCGGCCATGTCGAGATAAACTGTTCGGTGATGGGCAATGGGGATGACATCCGGGCTTCAGTCCTCGAACAGCCGATTTCGTGGGACGAATTCCTGACCTATGAAGAAAAGTATCTGCGGGGCAATGAAGGCATGAAAAGCGCAGAGCGGATCATCCCCGCCCCACTCAGCCCGGCGCTGACCGCGCGCATTCAGAAGCTGGCAATCGACGCGTTCCGGGTCATCGATGGGCAGGGCATCGCCCGCATCGACTTCCTGGTCAAACCGGATGAGGATGTCGTCTACCTCAATGAGATCAACACGCTGCCAGGGTCGCTGGCATTCTATCTATGGGAGCCGAGCGGCGTCAGCATGAGCGAACTGGTTCACCAACTGGTCGAACTGGCCCGCGAAGCCTATGCGGAGAAGCGGCGCAGCAGCTATGACTATCGCACCGATTTGATCAACCTGGCCCAGATGCGCGGCTTGAAAGGGGTCAAAGGCGCAAAGAGCAGTTCTACAGCAGCAGTGCGCGATTCCACCTGACCCACCCCCGGCCAGCATCACGCGCGCGTCGGGATCACGCCAAAGTGGAACAGGTCAGGATTCCCGGGTCGTAAATCGATAGCCAACCCCATACTCGTTGAGCAGATATTCAGGCTGCTGTGCATCACGCTCGATCTTGCGCCGCAGGTGCGAAACATAGATGCGCGGGTAATGATGTTCGCTGGTGTATTCGCGGCCCCACACGATTTCGAGCAGTTTCTCAAACGTCAGCACTTCGCCCGGGTGCCGGATGAAAGTTGCCAGCAGTTTAAACTCGGTCGGCGTCAGGCGGACTTCCACCCCATTCACGCGCACATAGCGGGCGGCCAGATCGACTTCGAGGTACGGGTCTGAATAAGTAACCACCGGCTCGATTTCGTCACTCCGCGATCGCCGCAGCAGAGCACGAATCCGCGCAGCCAGTTCGATATTGCCCAGCGGCTTGAGCATGTACTCGTCCGCGCCCATGTCCAACCCCCGCGCGATTTCCGGTTCGCTGACGGCGTGTCCGGTCATCATCAGGATCGGCACTTCGGACACATCGCGGATGCGCTGGCAAACTTCGAGGCCGTCCAGTTCGGGCAGATCGACATCCAGCATCACCAGGTCCGGTTTCCAATCCACGAAATGCCGGAACCCTGTGCGACCGTCCCCGGCCACATGGACCGAATACCCCCCGCGCGATAGGCTGATCTGGAGCAGTCGGGCCAGGTCCTTATCGTCTTCGACAATCAGCACACGTGCGTCCATAACTCTCCTTACTCGTGCGTGTTCGCATCTAACCTTCATTCTATCACGCACATCCGCACATGGTATACGCTACCGGCTTGTGATATGCTTGAGGACGTTCAACGCATCAGCCTGATGGAACGATCGAGTGCCCTATCAATCGAGCGGTGGACGCCGTAACAACGTACAGATTGGCGTCGGACATTCCGTATGGGGCGGTTCGCCACCACCGCCCGTCTCCGAACGCACGTTAGATGGCATCCCCGGCTGTCTGGCGTGGGTGGCGCTGCTGCTCTCCGTCGCGGCAGCCGTCGCGTTTCCTTATGTGATTCTCATCCTGGCGGTCTTACTCGGTCTGTATTCCGCAATCCGCTTTTTGTTCGCCGGTATCGCCAACGTAATGGGTTTGCGCCACATCACCGAATGGGAAGCAACCGACTGGTACACCCGTTATCAGCAGGACGCGGACTCCGCCGCGCTGGATTGGGATGACGTCCACCACATCGTCATCATCCCAAATTACAAAGAGAGCCTCGCCACCCTGAGAACCACCCTCGACCGGCTGGCGGAGCAGTATCAGGCGCAGCGGCGGATCAGCATCGTGCTGGCGATGGAAGCAGCCGAAGATGGCGCGGTCGAAAAGGGCACGTGCTTACAGTCGGAATATGCAGGTCGCTTTGCCAATATCGATTTTACGGTCCACCCGCGCGGGCTGCCGGGCGAGATGCAGTGCAAATCCGCCAACGAAGCCTGGGCTGCCCGCTGGATCAAACGTAAGCTGGTGGACGACATGGGCTACGACATCGATCATCTGCTGGTCACGACGATGGATGCCGATACACTCTGGCATACGGACTACTTTTACGCCCTGACCTACCTGTTTGCCGTCCACCCTGACCGGCACCTGCGCTTCTGGCAGGCCCCCATCCGTTACCACACCAACATCTGGGAAATCAGCCCTCCCATGCGGCTGATCAATGCCTATTCGGGCGCATTTGAGCTGGCTTATCTGGCTGGACCCTGGTGGGTACCCATGCCCATGTCCTCCTATACCCTCAGCCTGCGCCTGCTCGACAGCAGCGGCTATTGGGATGGCGACGTCATCGCCGACGAATGGCACATGTTCATCAAGGCGTACTTCGCCCGCGACGGTGACGTCAAACTCGAGCGCGTCTTCCTGCCCTTTTCAGCCTATGCCACCACGGGCGAGACATTGTGGGACGTCCTCAAGAACCGTTATCTGCAAACCCTGCGCCACGCCTGGGGCAGCAAAGAACTCGGCTACATGCTTGCCAAGATGCTGGAACACCCGGAGATCGATTTCGGGACTTCGTTCAAGCTGCTCTTCCGCGTGGCCCACGATATTTTGTTAGCCGGGGCGGGCTGGGTTATCCTTACCATCGGTTCACAGTTCACATTCCTGATTCACCCGGAAATCCTGGTGCAGCTTTCAACCGAGAACATCCATAATCCGATCTTTGTCGCACTTCAGGCTACCTTTCTGCTGATTTCCATCCTCAGCGTGGTGTTCTGGTATCAGGATGTCATCGTGCGCCCGCCGCGCCCCAGAGATCATCCGCAGACCCTGACGGAACGGCTGCTGACAGTGGCGAGTTTTCCGGTTCTGCTGGTGCTCACGCTCATCTTTGTGGCGCTGCCGACCCTTCAGGCGCAAACCCGGCTGCTGGTCGGCATCCCCTTACAATTTCGCGTCACCAGAAAGATTTAATCACCGAACACGGAAGGAGATTTTTATCATGGCGAAAGTAGGTTATATCGGACTGGGGATCATGGGCGCTTCGATGGCCCGCAACCTGATGAAGGCGGGTCACGAACTGGTCGTCCATAACCGCAGCCGCGCCATTGTCGATCAGCTGGCGAGCGAAGGCGCAGCCCCGGCGACTTCCCCCAAAGCGGTCGCCGCCCAGGTCGAATTCGTCTTCACCAACCTGCCCGATTCGCCTGATGTGGAACAGGTGGTGCTGGGCAAAGAGGGCATTATCGAAGGCGCGCACGAGGGTCTGATCTTCATCGACAACAGCACGATCAAGCCGGAAACGGCCCGCTCCCTGGCCGCAAAGCTGGCCGAGGTCGGAGTGGCGGCCCTGGATGCGCCAGTCAGCGGCGGCGATGTCGGCGCGCGCAACGGCACCCTCACGATTATGGTCGGCGGCCCGCAGGACGCCTTCGACAAGGTGGCCCCGCTGTTCGAGGCGATGGGCAAAGCCTGGGTGCTGGTTGGGGACAGCGGCGCAGGCCAGATCGCCAAGGTCTGCAACCAGATCATCGTCGGCGCTCAGATGGCGGCGCTGGCTGAGGCGCTCATCACGGCACAGAAATCGGGCGTAGACCCCAGCCGTGTGGTCGAAGCCATCAAGGGCGGCGCGGCCCAGATGTGGACGCTCGACGTCAAGCCGCCGCGCCTGTTTGCGGGTAATCGGCAGCCGGGCTTTAAAGCCTATATGCAGCACAAGGACCTGGGAATCGTGCTGGACACCGCCAAAGCCTACGGGATTCCCCTGCCGGTGACCTCAGTGATCATGCAGTTGTTTACGGCCATGATCGAGCAGGGCAACCGTGAACTGGATAACAGCGCCGTGATCAGCGTGTACGAGTCGCTGACGAATATCAGGCTGGTGGAGCCGTTCAAGGAATAGCCCAATCCAGCGAGCATGTCCCACCCTACAATCTTGCGGGTGGCTGCTCTATAATTGGATGTTCAATTTCAATCAGCAGAAATCAATGCTCATCATGCAAGAACGCGTACAGAAGCTCATGGCGCAGGCAAACCTCGGTTCACGCCGCGCCTGCGAAGAATTGATTCGCCAGGGCCGGGTCAAAGTCAACGGCCAGGTCATCGAACTGGGTGCCAAAGCGGACCCGTCCGAGGATACCATTACCGTCGATGGCCGGACGCTGCGCCTGGACGATCAGAAAAAAGTTTACATCGCCCTTCACAAGCCGGTCAATGTGCTGTCCACCGACGACCCACACAAAGGCGACACCCGTAAAACGGTGCGCGACCTGGTGCACGTGGACGGACACCTGTTCATGATCGGACGGTTGGATGCGGACAGCTCCGGCCTGGTCGTGCTGACCAATGATGGCGCGCTGGCAAACCGCCTGACTCATCCCCGCTACCGTCACACCAAAACTTACAAAGTCACGGTCTATGGGCTGCCGGACCCGAAAGTGATTGAGCAGTGGGAACAGGGTGTTTACCTGCCCGACGAAGGCATGACCTCGCCCTGCTCGGTGCGCGTAAAAAAGGCCGATCGCGGGCTGACGGTGATGGAAATCGTCATGACCGAAGGCAAGAAACGCCAGATCCGCCGGGTTGCCTCGCTGCTCGGTTTCCCGGTGCGGCATCTGACGCGCACCCAGATCGGCCAGCTTAACCTGGGGACGTTGAAGCCCGGCGAATGGCGTGAACTGAATGAGCAGGATGTTCTGGCTCTGCGCGCCAACCACCCGGTGATCCGATCCATCCGCTCCGCCCGCCCCAGGCCAACCAGACCCAAACGCCAGCATGAGCGCGACTAGCCTCGTCGAGACCTACATCGCGCGGCAGCAGAACCCCGGTCTGCGCCTGCGCCGCCACATGCTGCGCACCGTAATCCGCCAGATTCCGTTTCGTATGTGCGACCTCCGAATCGCCGGGACTGACCATATCCCCGATGAGGGTCCGGTCATTATGATGATGAATCATATCAGCGCGCTCGACCCCGGCCTGATCATGGGTGCCGTGACCAACCGCTTCGTCATCCCCATGACGAAGATCGAAAACACCTTCCATATCGCCGGTGCTTTGGCCGTCTGGTGGTGGGATGCCTACACCGTGCGCCGGGGCGAAGTGGACCGCTCCGCCCTGGTCAACTCGATTGAGCTGCTCAAAAGCGGCCAGTGCATCCTGATTGCGCCGGAGGGTCATCGCCAGAAAACGGGACTGGCACGCCCAAAAGAGGGGTTAGCGTATGTGGCGACCAAGGCCAATGCCGTCATCGTCCCAGCGGCTATCTCCGGCGCGATCGGCTGGAAAGAAAAATGGTTAAAGCTCCAGCGCCCGCACATCGAAATTCAGTTTGGCCGTCCCTTCCGGTTTCGCACTGGAGGCCAGAAACGGGTCCCGCGCGAAGAACTGGCCTCTATGACCGATGAAGCCATGTATCAGCTTGCAGCGGCAGTGACTGATGAGTCGATGCGCGGCATTTACAGCGACCTCAGCAAGGCGTCTGAAAGGTTTTTGGAGTTTATTTGACGCTTAAGGCATATCGACACCAAGGAGGG
>JAIOHO010000802.1 GCA_019912905.1 Anaerolineae bacterium | reverse complement strand
GCCTCATACAATGCCGTATCCCCCGGTATGATCCCCATGAGGCAGGGGGGCAGGCATGAAACATCCGTCAGGAAACGGACCAGACCACCATCATCCACCGGCTGCACACGGATCGCCACAATCGGCAGCGCGAAGCCCGCCACCAGCGCCAGCATAAGCCTCAGCCAGCCGCGCACCATCCTCAACTGCCCGCTGCCGCCCGCAGGAGCATGCGCTGCGCCGCGCACGCCGCCTGACGCTGATGTGTCAAGGAGGGTTCCCGATTCAGGCCCTCCGGCACGACGGTCTCCCCCATCGTGATATATACGTTCTGGTTCCAGAAATGCACGCAGGCCACGGAGGTATTCAGACGGAACTGGTTCACCCGGTAATAACTGAGATTCGCGCGGGGCAGGCGGGCCGAAGTCGAGCCATCCAGATAAACCATCTCGGTCACCATTTCGCCGCCATCCGGTTCGCCCAGCTCCAGCCAGATTTCGTACAATTTGAACCCGTTTACCGTCATTTCGGCAAGTTGTTCATCCGCGAAATGTAATGTGCCGCTCAGCGGCGTCCCTGTCTCCCGCCAGTACAGCACGGCCAGGTCCGCATAGGCGGCATCCGACCGGGACACAAAATATTCCGTATCGGACCTGCCCTTGAAAAAGGCGGCGGCTTCGTCGAAGGTGGTTTCGCCGGGACGCATACCGAGGAAGCAGGGGGCGGCACAGCCCTGGGCCGGCAGCAGCCACTGCCGGGCGATGTGCCGATCATAGGGTTGGGCGCGAATCAGCCCAATCGCCAGCGTAAACAGCAGCGTGAGGGCGACTGCCAGCCGCACCAGCATCGTCTCACCTGGCCCGGCAAAAATCTCGAAACTGCTTGGCCCATGTGTTTGGGTCGAGTTCGCGGCGCGAATTCGGCAGCATCCGCGCATAATTCGGTTCGCCCAATCCCAGAAAATAAGCCCCATACAGGCTCGCTTCGTAATGCATGCGCCAGAATTCAGCCTGATCCATCTGGCAGGGATACATGCCGATAAAGAGGTACATCCCCAGCGCCGGATATTCCAGCACGATGGCAGCGCGCGGCTGATATTCATTCAGGACAGCAGCCGTCACGCGTTCTGGTGGACCCAGAATCAACTGCATGTCGCCCAGGCGCACCGTCGGCGGGAGGACAGGCTGCGTCACCAGCCGGGTTTCATCCACCTGAAAGGCGTAATCCCGAAATTCGGACGGGCTGCTTTTCCAGCGCCAGAAGATCGACAGACCCCGGTAATAATATTCGATCTGCACCTGCTCGACCGCGTCATTGGCCCGCAGCATCGCCACCGCCTGCTCGACGGTCGTCTGCTGCGGTCGCACGCCCATAAAACATGGCGCGCGGCAGTCTTCGGGCGGGATCAGAAACGTCGCCAGATGCCCACGTTCATACGGCTGCGCCCGGATCAGCAGGATCGGCACGATCAGCAGCAGCGTCAACAGCACCATGAGAATCACGAGCCAGCGCCTGAGAAAATGCATACGCGTCTCAGCAAATCTCCTTAAGCTGTTCCATCAATGACATGCCCAGGTTTTCGGCCAGCAGCGCAGACAGCCGGTGCAGGCGCACTTCCACCGGCATAAACCAGAAGGCTTCCCGAGTCGTCGGGCAGGGCGCGAAACCGCTCACCTCGACCCCCAGGCGCGTATAAATCAGCGCGTGGAAGACCCCGCTGCCGCTGCCAGAAAGCAGCCAAT
>JAIOHO010000801.1 GCA_019912905.1 Anaerolineae bacterium | reverse complement strand
GCTCCTGCTGTCCATGCTATTCGGCTTGTCCAGCATAGCGCTTGCTCAGGGCGAAACTATCGTCTTCTGGAGCACCGAAACCCAACCGGAGCGTGCTGCGGTGACACAGGAGATCATTGGACAGTTCACAGAACAATCGGGTATCAACGTCGTTTTGGTGCTGACCGGCGAAGATGATCTGCCGAATCTTGTGACCAACAACCTCGCGGCGGGAACACTACCGGATGTCATTTTCCATCCTGTGGACTTCACGGCTGCCTGGTATCAGCAGGGTATTCTGGACAGCGCCGCGGCCACCGCCGTGATTAGCGATCTGGGATCAGAGACGTTCAGCGCACTTGGACTGGTGGGCGATGGTATGGGCGGTTACATGGCTGTTCCGAGCGATGGCTGGGGGCAGCTGCTCATCTACCGGGCCGACTTGTTTGACAAGGCGGGCCTTGCAGCACCGACGACCTTCGACACGATTGAGGCCGCCGCAAAAGCCCTGCACGACCCGGATAATAATTTCTACGGGATCGTTGCGGCGACGGACCCCGGCGCGGTTTTCACCCAGCAGACATTCGAACACTTCGCACTGGCGAATGGTGTCCAGCTTACCGACGACGAAGGCAACATCACCCTGAATACGCCGCAGATGACGGAAGCCATCGCTTTTTACACCAATCTGGTCGGGAACTATGGCCCGCCCGGGGTGCAAGACGTGGTTTCGACACGGGCGACCTACTTTGCGGGTCAGGCGGCGATGATCGTGTGGTCGCCGTTCATCCTCGATGAAATGGCTGGACTGCGCGATAATGCCTTCCCCGCTTGCCCGGAATGTGCCGATAATCCGGCCTATCTCGCCGAAAACAGCGGCATTGTTCCGGCTTTCGTCGGGCCAAGCGGCAGCGAACCCGTCCAGTACGGCCAGGTCAGCAACTTGGGGATCACCACCCAGGCCTCGACCGAAGCCGCACAGGCTTTTGTCCAATACTGGCTGACCGACGGTTATCTGAAATGGTTGGGCGTGTCGCCCGAAGGTAAATTCCCCATGCATCGGGGCACGCAGGATAACCCAACCCTCTACATCGACGGCTGGAGCCAGCTCGAAACCGGGGTTGATCGTAAAGCCCCGCTGAGTCAGTTCTACAGCGAAGAGGTCATCCAGACCCTTATCGAAGGCGCATCCGGATTCGCCCGTTGGGGCTTCAATCAAGGCCAGGGGGCGCTGGTCGGTGGCGTCTATCAGGAACTGCCTGTACCAGAAGTCCTTGCCGAGGTGCTCAATGGCACTATGACGCCGGAACAGGCCGCCGAGGAGGTTCAATTCCTCGTACAGGATATTCAGGACGCCCTCGCCGAATAACCCACTCGTGGGATGCCGGGTATAAATGCCCGGCATCCGTTCTCCACTTCGCTCCCTGAAAATTAGCGCTATGGGAGTCCCCCATGTTAAAGGGTTTTTCACCGGTTGAATTGATCCTTTTCGCGCTGGTGTGGATTATCGTCGGCGCGCTCCCGGGTTTCTATGTCGCCAGTGCGATGAACCGGAATCCCCGTCGTGGCGCACAGCTCGGCAGTGTGGCCGGTGCAGTCATCGGCTTCGGCCTGGCACTCAGCGGGCTGGTGACCGAGGTGCAGGGGCTGGTCAGTATCATTCTGCTTCTCTGGGGTGTTTGTCTTCTGATGAGTATCGTGCTGGCGATCACAAAAATCGGCCATGGTAATCACCAAAAAACCGCGTCGATGCAGCAAACGACCGCTGACCTCGCGTATGGTCTGCTGCTGCCCACGTTTGTAATCGTCATTGCCATCGTCGTCTTTCCGATGATCTGGAATATCGTGCTGGCCTTTCGCCCGGTGCGCACCGTCGATCTCCCCACGCTGCGGGTGTTTTCGCTGGACGGCCTCACGCTGGATAATTTCGACCGCATCTTCCGGCGCAGCGAAACGTTCTTCGAGGTATTCTGGCCGACAGCGCTTAACTCGTTGATCCTGCTCGCAATTGTGGCATCAGGTTGGTTCGGGGGCCGTTTCGTCGCCCGCAGACGAGACATGCAAGCCGATACGGGTGCATGGGTGGGTTTGCTGGCGAGCCTCATAATCGTCATACTGGTCGCAGGGCCGCCGCAATACGGCAATGCAATCAGCGACCTGCTGGCCGGGCGCAGCTTTCTCAACACCCTGCTGCGGACGTTCGTCTATACCCTGACTGGCACGC
>JAIOHO010000800.1 GCA_019912905.1 Anaerolineae bacterium | reverse complement strand
GGAACTGATCGGGTCGATGGCGTGGCCCAGCAGCCTGCCGCCGGATTTTGAGATGGACGACACCTCACCGCACAACTGCGCATTGGGATCGAGCCAGTCGAACAGATCGCGGGCCGCATCCAGCAGGTCGATCTTGTGGGTCGTGACCAGTGCGCCCAGCGACAGCGGGTCGTCCTTGATGTGGCGCACAATCGCGCGGTAAGTGTCCGGCTGAGCATGGATAGGCGCATCATAACCGTCGATGCGTGCGCCCAGCTTCAAAATATCCGACCACAGAGGGAACACCTTCATAATGGAAGATTGGGTGGTGGTGACCCCGATGAAGTACATCGTCGGGACGGTACGGGGTTTCCAGAAATCGGGCGTCGGGTTCATTGGGGATTTTCAATCTCCTCATTTTGGGCTGACTGCCGGACCAGCCGCTGGGCGACATTCTGCGCCGTCAGCCGCCGGACGGTCGTTGCGTTCATCCCCTCCTGGTGCAGTCGAGGAATCACCTGCTCGGTCAGGAACAGCAGGCCGGGCTGACCTCCATAGCGCCGCCAGGCAGAGGACATTGCCAGGTCGAGGCCGATGGCAATGGCTGTGTCCAGACCGTCCGCGACCAGCGTCCGAATCAGGTGCCATGCCCCGCGATCCGGGTCGTACCTGGGGCGGGCGAAGGTATCATAGCCCAGCAGAACGCCAGCCTGCGCCAGTTCACGATGCAGGCCCACATCCGGGCGCTTATCGACATGACACATATAGAGTCGGTCAGGCATCACACCGCGATCCGCGAAGAATGGCACAAGCGCTTCGATATTCCTGCCTTGTTCGGTATGGAACAGGATCGCCGCCCCGGTCTGCCGAGCCGCGAGCGCTGCGGCCTCCATCAGCGTTCGGGCCTGACCCTCGATCACGCCCTCATAACCCACTTTGAGGCTGGTAGCGCGCACTGTGCCGCCGGTCTCGCGCATGTCGACCGTCAATTCCTCGATAAAGTAAGCCGCCGCCGCTTCTGCGCCTGCGCGCCACAGCCAGCTTTCAGCCGGGTAATATTTCTGCTGGTGAAAACCGGTGGTGGCCGTGATGTGCAGCCCGGTCGCCACGGCCAGACGGCGCAGCCTGTTGGCATCGCGTCCGCAGCCTCCGGGCTGGCAATCGACCAGAGTCGTCCCACCGACTGCGTGAAAATCACCGAGTTCAGCTCGGATAGCTGCCTCGTCGTTCAGTTCCAGACGAGATTCAGACGCGATGCCTTCGGGCGGCATAATCCAGACATGGGCATGACCGTCGGCCAGTCGGACGTGTTCGACCGGGACGGAACCCAGTACGGTGATCAGGTTCATTGCGCCTCAGCGATCAGGTCGTAGATGGGCACCAGCGCCTGATAACACGCCTCAAAGATCGGGAAAAACTGTTGGTAGCGGGCATGAGACTCCGGGTCAGGCTCGATAACCTCCACTACTGGATTCATGTGCTCGATCATGGAAAAATCGGGATACAAACCAACGCCAACGCCCCCGGCCAGCGCCGCGCCCATCGAAGTTGCCTCCTCCAGAATAGCCAGCCGGTGGACCGGAACGCCATAAATATTCGCCATGATGCGGTTCCATGACTGTCCGCGTGCGCCGCCGCCGATCACCCGCATCGCGTCGATCTTCGCGCCCTGTGCGGTGAGGGCTTCCTGAATCACGTGCAGATTCATGGTCACACCTTCCAGCACTGCACGGATCATATCGGCCCGTGTGTGCCGAACCGTCAGGCCGATAAATGCGCCGCGTGCGCGCGGGTTCCAGCGCGGGCTGCGCTCACCCATCAGGTACGGCAGGAACAGCAATCCGTTGGCCCCCACGGGGGACTTGTCGGCCTGAAAGTTCATCAATTCGTAGGGGCTGATGTCAAGGGTTTGCCCCGCTTCCACTTCGTCCGAGCACAGATGATCGCGCATCCATTGATAGGATGCCCCGGCAGCCTGCATCGTCCCCATGGGACCAAATACGCCCGGCACCATCGGTGCCCAGGTAAATGTCCGGTAGCTGGGGTCCAGCACAGGGCGCGGCGTGGCTAACCCAATCCACGAGGACGACCCGATATAGTTATAGGCCACGCCCTCGCGGATCACCCCGGCTCCGGTCGATGCGCACATCCCATCGCCGCCGCCAATGACCACGGGTGTCCCCGGCGCGACGCCCACCTCATCGGCGACCGAAGCCAGAACCCCGCCCACGACTTCGATGGATGGGCGCAGATCGGGCAGTTGATTGGGGTCCAACTGGGCCGCCTCGATGATCGACGGAGACCATCCGCCCTGTTCGAGATCGTACAGGTTCATGCCGGAAGCATCGGTGGGATCGGTCACGAACACGCCAGTCAGCCGAGCGACCATCGCGTCTTTGGCATGCACGAATTTATGGGTCGCTCTGTAAACATCCGGTTTGTGGTCACGCAGCCACAGCATCTTGCACAGCGAGTACGACGCGCTCAGGCGGTGGCCTGTGATCCTGTACACCTGATCTGGCGCGATGCGTTCACCCAGCCAGCGTTCCTGCTCAACCGAGCGCTGGTCAGCCCAGATGATGGCGTTGTGCAGGGGTCTGGCAGCCTTGTCGAGGGCGACACAGCCCATCATCTGCCCGCTGAACACGATGCAGGCCACATCATCAGGTTGGACAGCGGTTTGCTGCAATAATTTGCGCGTCGAGGTACAGACGGCCTGCCACCAGTCCTGGGGGTTTTGTTCCGCCCATCCTGTATGTGCGTACTCCGTTTGGTATCCATGAAAGGCACTCCCTCGTAAATGCCCTTCAGAATCGTACAGGGTCGCTTTGTTACCGGTCGTGCCCAGGTCGTGGGCGATCACATAATTCGCCATCATCTTTTCCCAATATAGAACTAAGTGTGTGGGTTATTCAGGCTGCAAGCCCGCCTTCACGAATCGTGGATTTGGCACAATCTCAGGCTTTCCGTCACGCTCCACCACAAGCGCCGCAAAACCCTGATCCGCGATGGTCCTGTAATCATATCCGGCATCCGCAGGATACACCGCCAGCAGTACCAGATTATCCTTGCCGGTGTTGACGCTGCGATGTCCCCAGTAGGGCGGCGTATAGGCCATGGCACCCGGAGTCAGGCGCTGCGCATTGATCTCGCCCTCAGGCGTTTGGAGCAGCAGATAGCCCTCTCCCATGAGTCCATAATACAGCTCGCAGCGGTCGCCCAGCGCATGGTAATGTCCCCTGGTCATGTGATATTCGTCACCTACTTTGCCCGGGCGAATTACGGTGGTCGAATAGCGTAAATGCCCGACGACCTCGGGATTCTGGGTCGCCTCGTACACCTCATAAATGATCGGATTGGCGGCAGACAGGGCATTTTCCGCGTCGCTGTCTGCGAAACAACCCGACAGATCGGACAGACGGCGCGTCTGGATCAGCGGCGCATCGGGAATCGTCCCGTCACTCAGGTGCACCATACGGGTAAAAGGCATCATGTAGTCGGTCATGGGTTAGTTCCTTACTTCAATTTCAGCAGCGTTGACCACATACGGGCATGGCTCACCGCGGAGTATAGCAACCACGTTCCGGGCTGCCATCATGCTCATGCGTTGAACCGACTCGCGCGTGGTCGCCCCAATATGCGGCGTGGCAATAAAATTGTCCAGCGTCAGCAGCGAGCTGCCGTTGGGTGGGTCGTCGTGGAACACATCGGCGGCTGCTCCCCCCAGATGGCCGGATCGCAGGACCTCATAAAGGGCAGCCTCATCCACCAGGCCGCCGCGAGCGGTGTTAATTATATAAGCGCCCGGATGCATCTCCGCCAGTCGCTCGGCGCTCATCAGGTTGCGGGTCTCGGGGGTCAGGGCGCAGTGCAGTGTGAGGACGTCGGCCTGCCGGAGAATGTTTTGGAGGTCGGTACGCTCGACCCCCGTGACATCCTTCTCGGTGAACGGATCATACGCCAGGACGCGCATTCCCAGATCGTGTGCGCGGATCGCTACCTGCTGCCCGATGTCGCCCAGGCCGATGATTCCTAACGTTTTGCCGCATAGTTCCCAGCCTGCTGCGCGTTTCCAGACTCCACTGCGAGCCGCAAAAGCCACCTGTGGAATATTCCGGGCCAGGGCGAACATCAAACCGATACACAGTTCGGCGACGGCAATACTATTCGCCCCGGGCGTATTGGTCACGCGGATTCCACGTCGGGAAGCCGCAGCGAGATCGACCTGATCGACCCCGGCCCCATAACGGGAGATGACGCGCAGTCGGTCGGCACACTCGATGACCGACGCATCGCACTCGTCCAGGCCGAGGACCACCCCATCATAGCCTGGGATGATCGCGCGCAGTTCGTCCGCGTGCAGGGGGCGATCCTGGGCACGCCGGTCTACCAGACAATCGTTCTGGCGCAGGAATTCGTGATAAGGACCGTCCGAGTTACAGAATGAGCGTGGGGTCGCGAGGACTTTGTAGGCCATGATAATCTGCCTAATATCTCAGTACGTTTTCATAAACAGACCGGTCGTTAAATTCTCAAACGCCTTGTCAATCAGCGTGATTGAGAACTCGACCGATACGAACGCTTTGCAGCTTAATTTCTCAGTCTCAACCCAGTCGATAAGCGGCCCCTGGGCGGCGCGCTCGCGCGAACGAGTCGGCTGCGGGTGGATCAGCAGGGGGAAATTATCTGGATTGTTTTTAATAACAGCGGTCCCTTAGCACACCCAGTTGCAGCCTTTAACTCGAAAGGGATTTTCTGGGGGATCTCATCGGATGGCGTGACAAAATAAGCCGATGTTTTGTGATCCTATCATCCTGTAATTACAGGGTAATCCATAAGTTTATGGATGTCAAGCGTTGGGGAGTGCAGCGCAGGGCAGGATATCAAAACCAGGGCGGGGCGGGCCATGAT
>JAIOHO010000799.1 GCA_019912905.1 Anaerolineae bacterium | reverse complement strand
CGATGGCGCGGGCATAGGCGATGCTCCCGGCAATATCTTCCCGGTACAGGCGCTGGTCGAAACTGATGCTGTCCTGGAGAGCCTTCAGATCTTCATCAGCCGGTTCCGAAAAGCGGCCACCCCACAAACCCATAGACTTACTCCCCTCGACACACATAACTACAGATCAGAATACCAAAAAGACACGAACTCACCGCGCAGCGCACCAGGATGCAGCGCCGCTCTGCTGAACAGGCTGCATCCTCTGTGATTCATACGCCCTGTGGAGGGAAATCAGTCACGCTTGAACTTGCTGTAATCCGGTTTGCGGTAGCGGCTCGCGCCGCCGCCGTCGATCGAAAGCAGCGCTTCCACTTTCATCGGCAGGCCGAAGAGGGTGATGAAACCTTCGGCATCCTTCTGATTGTAGACATCTTCTTCACCGAAGGAAGCATAATCCTCGCGGTAGAGGCTGAAGGGACTCTTACGCCCCGCAATGATGATGTTGCCCTTATAGAGCTTCAGACGAACGGTACCGGTCACATTTTCCTGAGTCACTTTGATGAAGGCGTCCATCGCCTCGCGCAGGCGCGTGTACCACAGGCCGTTGTAGACCAGTTCAGCATATTTGACGGCCACGAAGTCCTTGTAATGCAGCGTGTGTTTGTCGAGCGTGATGCTTTCCAGTGCCTGGTGCGCGCGGTGCAGCAGGGTCCCGCCAGGGGTCTCGTAGACGCCGTGACTCTTCATGCCGACCAGACGATTCTCGACGATGTCCGCGCGGCCAATGCCATGCTGCCCAGCCAGCTTGTTAAGTCGGGTGAACAGTTCGACCGCTGGAAGTTTTTCCCCATCGATGCTGACCGGCACGCCTTGCTCAAACGCGATTTCGACCAGGGCCGGTTCGTCCGGGGCGTCCATCGGACTCTTAGAGACTTTGTACATACGCTCTTCCGGCTCATTCCAGGGGTCTTCGAGCAGGCCGCCCTCGTGACTCAGGTGAAAGATGTTGCGGTCGCGACTGTAGATGTCCTTCTCGGTGTGAGTCACCGGGACATTAAACTCGGCAGCATAGGCCAGTGCATCCTGGCGGCTGCGAATTTCCCACTCACGCCAGGGTGCAATGCGCTTGAGCTTGGGATTGAGTGCCATCACAGTCAGCTCGAACCGGACCTGATCGTTGCCCTTGCCGGTGGCGCCATGCGCGATGGCGTCGGCACCTTCCAGTTCGGCGATCTCGACCAGATGCTTGGCAATCAGGGGGCGCGCCATCGACGTACCGAGCAGGTATTCGCGCTCATAGATCGCGCCCGCCTGCATGGTCGGATACACAAAATCCGTCAGAAATTCCTCGCGCAGGTCGCGGATATACAGCTTGCTCGCGCCTGATTTGATAGCCTTCTCTTCGAGGCCATCCAGTTCTTCTTCCTGGCCCAGGTCGGCACAGAAACAGATCACCTCGCAGTTGCTGTAATTGTTCCGCAGCCACGGCACAATCACCGAGGTATCCAGGCCGCCGCTGTACGCCAGTACTACTTTTTTCACATCTTGTCGATCTGCCACAGTGTTCCCTCCGGTTTACACAAAAAAACCCCGACAGGTTCGGGGTTCAAGGCTCATCACTGACTGAAAGGGTTAGCTTACACGCCTAAACCACCGAACTTTGAAACTCAGGACGGCGACGACGGCTTTCGCGGCGGGTAAATGTGAACCATTTCGCAATCATAGGGGCAAAGTTTACCGCACGAATCGCGATTGTCAAGGATTTTGCTCGACCTCGCGCGCGCAGCGGAAACCAACATCGAGGACACGGTTCGTCGGCGCATAGCGGTCGCGGTTGGATGAGCGTGTTTCAGCCAGCGTACTCACCCACGAGCCGCCGCGCACTACCCGCAGCACGTTATCCACATCGAGGTCTTCACGGCCATCCGATGCGTCATACGGATACGGATAATGTTTGTCCCCGGCCACCGTGTCATAGGCGGTGCTGACCCATTCCCACAGGTTGCCATTCAGATTCACCGCCCCGACCCACGAAGCTCCCGCACGGTACGCATTGACCGGCGCAGCTTGGGCATACTCATCGTCGTAATCTGTATAGTGCCACTCCCGGTCGCAGTTTTGGTCACAGAAATTCAACAGCCGCAGCGGAGTCAGCAGGATGTCCAACTGCCCACCCCAGGCATGGGTGAAATTACTTGGTCCGCGAGCCGCGTATTCCCATTCCAATTCAGTTGGCAAGCGTCCACCACGCGCTTCGCAAAACGCACGGGCCTCCGTCCATGAGATACGGTTGCGCGGGTCATCGTCTCCGGGTGTATCGCTGGCCCGGCCCGCGACCCCTTCAAGAGCCGCAAACTGGCCGTTCGAGACTTCCTGCACGTCGATCCAGAACGGTTGCTCGACACACTGGCGGCTGCGTGGCGCTTCATCCGCCACCAGATCGCTGCCCATATTCAGACAGCCATTTGGCACCAGGGCCATCATCACCCCGTCGAAGTCCTGGATAAAGGGCGTCCAACTGCTGTTCCGAGAAACGCCTTGCTGAGCCAGATTCCAGACCTCGGTCGGGTCCGGCACCGGGGTCGGCGTGCCGATCATCGTCAGCAGGTTCGATGCCGACCATCCAGTGACGTCCCCGTTCAGGCGGACCTCGGACCATTGGCCGTCGTCGCTCGTGCCCACCACCACGACCGAATCTCCGGCCATAATCGTCGCCACCACGTTTCCGCCCGGCTCGGCACGCACGTTCAGGCTGAGTCCATCCGGTTGAGTGTAATAGGCGATCACATTCGCGGCTTCGGCAGTCGCCCGCCCACTTGTCTGGGTTGCCAGCGCCGCCTGGTATATGCGCGTTTCATTGAGCCGCGCGGCTTCAGCAGTCGCCGTCAGGTCCGGTGTAACGGTATGGGTCACTGTCGGGGTCAGTGTCGGGCTTGCGGTTGCAGTCAGCGTGGCCGTCGCCGTCCGACTCGGCAGCGAGGTAATCGTCGGCGTGTTGGCCCGCTGCTGCTGGCGCTGAGTCAATTCCTCGGCGGTGGAGGTAAGCGCAAAGGCCGCCTCATCCGCCACCTGAGTCCGTCTGGCCTGCGAGGTCGCAGTCGTATCGAGCGTCGATGTCATGGTGGCGGTGGGAGGTTCTGTTGCCGCCACAGCCATACTTTCGGCAACCTTGGCAGTTTCGCTGGCACGGATCTGCGCCATCAGTGTCTGAACCTCATCGGGCGTCCGCGTTGGCGATGGAGCCTTCTCGGTCAACTCCTGAACAGCAGTCAAAGTAAGGTTTTCGACCGCGCGAGTCAGGTTGTTCGGCGTCTCGCTGCTCAGGGAAGCGCTGCGGGTTCCCGGCGGTAAGGTGGCGATATAAACGCCGCGCTGGATGGCGTACAAAGCCGCCAGTGCCAGCAGCGCAATCAGGACCACAGCCGCAATCATCCAGCGCGTGCGAGCAGGAGACAGCACACTTCCGTCTTGAATCTGGTGGATCAGGCGCTGCACATCACGGTGAAAATCCGGGTCCTGGCGGATGACGACGGCATTGCGATAGGCCAGCGGGCGCACATCCTCGGGAAGTAGATCGGCAGGCGGCATTTCCGCGCCATCGACCAGCACCGGCACGACGCGCGCATCGGAACGTTCGAGCGCGGTGCGCACTTCGATCCGCACAAAATCGTTGGGGTCGTCCAGGCGGCGGCTGCCGTGTTGATCGCGTGCATCCAACCAGCCCGGCCCTATAATGATCAGGGCGGTGACTTTCTGGCTGAGGGCGCTGCGGATGACCTGCCGGAAATCCACCCCCGGCGGAATATCATCCACGTCCTTAAAAACGTTTCTGCCGCCAAACGTCTGCACCAGACGGTCATTGATGCGCCCGGTGATGGTCTGGCTGTCGCTGCGGCGATAAGAGATAAAAATGCGCGGCATCGCGTTCCCAGCCATTCATTGAGAAGTATCTTACGATCCTAGTATCCCCGGAACCGGCGGCCCGCGCAAGGAATCCGAATATGAACGATCAGGGTGTTTCGCCTGTGGGCAGGGCTTTCTTCAGGAAATACTTGCTCTGGCCGGGCGGGTAATCTTTGATCTCAGCGACGATTTGATAACCCAGGCGTTCGTAGAAGCCGGGTGCCTGAAAGCTGAACGTGTCCAGAAAGGCGTAGTGGCAGTGATGGCGGACGGCTTCCTGCTCAGCGGCGGCCAGCAAATCGCGCCCATAGCCGCGCCCCCGCAGGGACTCATGCACCCACAGAAAGTTGATTTCCGCCATCCCCCAGAAAAAGCTGACCACGGCCCCACCGACCAGTTCCCCCGCCGCATTGCGCAGGCTGATGAGCTGCTCCTCGTAGTGGTCGTCGCCATCCATGCGGGCGATATTATGCGCGGCCAGGTTCGTGCGCAGCCGGTGAATGTCCTCAGGATTAGGCGCGGCTTCAATACACACCTGATAGGAATCGCGGTCCATGTTTCCCCCTGTGCCCTGCCAATCGTAAAGGGCGAGATTGCTCCCGCCCTTTACCTTAGCAGATCAGACCAATGGACCGCAATTGTGGGTCCGCGAAACCCGCGTTATTGGGATTCAGCCTCCACGATCAACTTCTTTTGCAGGTAATAACGCTGATGGCCGATCGGAAAATCGTTCAACTGACCGTACAGGCTGTAACCCTGTTTCTGATAAAACGGCAGCGCCTGAAAGCTCATCGTATCGAGGCAGACGGAATGACAGCCGCGTGCGACGGCTTCCCGCTCCGCCGCGCGCAGCAGGTCCGTCCCAAAGGCTTTTCCGCGCAAATCCTCATGCACCCATAGGATGCTGATGTACAGCCAGTTCCAGTACGTCACCCCCAGCAGCCCACCCATAATCGTGCCATCATTCGCCCGCACGAACAGGTTCAGCGGCTGCATGTCATCGCTGGCATCGACCCCAATCTGGCTGCGATTGAACGCGCTCAGGCCGTCGAGCACCGCCTGCTTGTCTTCCGGCGTGGCGTTGGTTTCCAGGGTCACGGTATAGCGCGGTTTGCCCATCAGCCCTCCAGCGCCGGGACCATCGCGCGATGTCGTTCCGCCAGCGCGTTCAGGTGATAGATCAGCCGATCGACGTGTTCCGGTGTGCTGTGTTTGCCGAGTACGAAGCGCATCTGCCCCATCAGATCGTCTGGATCGACCCCCATCGCCCGCAGCACGTGACTCGGTTCCTGCTGGCCGGTGGTGCAGGCGCTGCCGCCGCTCGCGCCGATGCCGATTTCGCTCAGATCGAGCAGAATCGAATCGCCGTTGAGCCGCCGCATGGTGAAGCTTGTATGCCCCGCCAGGCGCTCCGCCGGGTGGCCGGTCAAACTGGCTTCGGGGATTGCCTTCAGAAGCCGCGTGATCAGGTCGTCACGCAGCGCGCGGAGACGATCGACGGTCTCCGCGCGTTCGGCCTCCGCCAGCCGCAGCGCTTCCGCCATGCCCATGATCAGCGGCACAGGTTCGGTCCCGCTGCGGCGATGTGCCTGCTGTCCCCCGCCGACCATCTGTGCTTGGAGCGGTACGGCGCGGCGCACGTACAAAAGCCCAATGCCCTTCGGCCCGTAGAATTTGTGCGCCGACAGACTCATCAGATCGACGTGCAGCGCCTTCACATCCAGCGGCAGCAGGCCGGGAGTCTGGACCGCATCGGTATGAAATAACACACGCCCGTTTTTCTGCTTGATGGCCGCGCCGATCTCGGCAATCGGGTTGACGGTGCCGACCTCATTATTGGCATAAATCACGCTGACCAGCACGGTATCGTCGCGAAGGGCCTCAACCACCTGCGCTGCGGTCACACGGCCATCCGAATCGACCGGCAAAAAAGTGACGTCGAAACCCTCAGATTCCAACTCCTTCGCCACATCCAGCACGGCATGATGCTCCACCGCCGTCGTAATCATGTGGCTGCCGCGCCCCCGTGACCGCATGGCGTGAGCAACACCCTTGAGCGCCAGATTATCGGATTCCGTGCCGCCGCTGGTAAAGACAATCTCGGATGGTCCGCTGGCCTGGCAGTTGAGGACACCAGCAATCACGACCTGGGCCTGTTCGAGCGCGGTCAGCGCGGCTTTGCCCGCCTGATGCAGACTCGACGGATTACCGAACGTCGCCGTCCAGTAGGGCTGCATCGCTGCCACCGCACGCGGGTCCGTCGGTGTCGTCGCACTGTGATCGAGATATATCCAGTCGTTCATCCGGTTAGCCTCTCGCCTGGAAAACTTCGGTTTCCTGGGGATGTACGGCGGGTGCGTCGGCCCGGTAATGAGCGCCCCGGCTGACCCTGTTGCGCAGTGCGGCATAGGTCACCAGCCGGGCCACCTGTACCGCATTGCGCAGGCCAATGAGCTGATCGTTCAGCCGCGTGGTGCGATAAAATTCCTCAATTTCGTGCCACAGATGGCGCAGTTCGCGTTGGGCACGCGCCAGCCGTTCCTCGGTCCGCACCAAACCGACGTAATGCCACATGATATTCCGAATGGTCGTCATATCGCCTTCGAGCAGCGCCGGGTCGGGATCGCTGTCCCCGCGATAGACCCAGTTGGGTACGCGCGCGTTGTCGATCGGGTCGCGTGGGTCATCCAGAATATCGCGGGCAGCGCGATCTCCCCAAACCAATCCTTCCAGCAGGCTGGTGCTTGCCAGCCGATTCGCGCCATGCAGCCCGGTGCAGCTGACTTCGCCGATGGCGTACAATCCGTCGAAGTTGGTGCGTCCCCAGTCATCGACCAGCACACCGCCGCAGGAATAATGTGCCGCCGGGACCACCGGGATTGGCTGTGTGGTCACGTCGATGCCATAGCGGGCGCAGTTCTCGACAATCTGCGGGAAACGTTCGCGCAGGAAGGATGCCGGGTGTTTGCTGGCAATATCCAGGTAGACGTGGTCGTAGCCATGTTCGAGCATCTCCATATGAATGGCACGGGCCACGACGTCACGCGGAGCAAGGTCCCGCCACTCCGGGTCATAGCGATGCATGAACGAATCGCCCTCTGGCGTCAGCAGTACGCCGCCTTCGCCGCGCACGGCTTCGCTGATCAGCAGATTCGGCGCGCCGCGCACGCTGAGCGTCGTCGGGTGGAACTGGACGTACTCCATATTGACAATGCGCACTTCCGCCCGCGCCGCCATCGCCAGCCCATCGCCGCGCGCCCCACGCGGGTTGCTGGTGTTGCGAAAAATCTGGCCCAGGCCGCCGGTCGCCAGCATAGTATACCCCGCCAGGATACGGATAATTTCGCCGGTTTCGCGATCGAGGGCATAGGCCCCGTGACAGGTCCTCGGCTCGTAAATCGCCAGCGGATCGAGCGCATGATGCGGGAAGGTAATCAGATCGACGGCAGTATGGTTAGTCAGCAGACGGACGTTGGGCCGGGTTGCCAGCGTGTCGAGCATTTTGTCGGTGATCGCCGTGCCGGTCATATCACCCACGTGTACGATGCGCCGCGTGCTGTGGGCCGCTTCCAGGCCGTAGACCAGCTCACCCTCCGCGTTACGGTCGAAACGCACACCGCAGCGCTCGATCAGCACTGAGCGGACCAGATCGGGGCCTTCCTCAGCTAGGATGCGCGCGGCTTTCGGCGAACTCAGCCCGGCCCCGGCGTGCAAAATATCGCCAACTAGCAAATCGGGCGAATCGTCCAGTCCGCGCGTGACGATGCCGCCCTGTGCCCAGCCGCTGTTGCTGTCATTGGCCTGTCGCGCGCGGGTGATGACGGTAATCTCGTGATCCGGGTCGTCGCTGAGGCGCAGTGCTGCTGCTGCCCCGGCGATGCCACAGCCGATAATGAGCGTGTGAGTCTGGATATATTTCATCGTGTCCTGCTTATTTAGGGATAGACAACATCCGGTCGAGCGCCAGCTTCGCCTTCTGTTTGACGTCATCGGGCACCACAATCGGGTTGATTACGCGACCTTCCACCAGGTTTTCGAGCACGTTTGCTAAGTCCAGAGGGCTGATACGGTACATGGTGCTGCACAGACAGGCAAACGGCGACAGAAGCTGGATCATCTGCTCCGGGTGCTCCTGCTTGAGGCGGTTGACCATGTGGATTTCGGTGCCGATGGCCCATTTCGTGCCCGGCGCAGCCGCTTCGACCTGCTTGATGATGTACGCGGTCGAGCCGACATCATCGGCCTTATCGACCACTTCCCGCATGCATTCGGGGTGCACGATCACGCGGATGTCCGGGTGATGCTTGCGCCACAGATCGACGTGTTCCGGGCGGAACTGCTGGTGGACGCTGCAATGGCCCTGCCACAGAATGATACGAGCATTCAGAATCTGCTCGTCCGTCAGGCCGCCGTAGGGCTGGAACGGGTCCCACAGCACCATCTGCTCCAGGGGTATGCCCATCGCCTTACCCGTGTTGCGGCCCAGGTGCTGGTCGGGGAAGAAGAAGACCTTTTCGCGCTGAGCAAAGGCCCAGTTGAGTGCCCCCTCCGCGTTCGAAGACGTGCAGACCGTGCCGTCATGTTCGCCGACAAAGGCTTTCAGGTTGGCGGCACTGTTCATGTAGGTAATCGGCATGATGTGCTGCGCCGGGTCCGCCATCAGCACGTCTTCGAGTTCCGCCCAGGCCGTCAGCACCTGCTCCAGGTTCGCCATGTCCGCCATGCTGCACCCGGCCTTGAGGTTGGGCAGAATCACCACCTGATCGTCCCGGCTGAGGATGTCGGCGCTTTCCGCCATAAAGTGCACACCCGCGAAGACAATATACTTCGCGTTCACCTTCGCGCCCTCTTTGCTGAGCTGGTAACTGTCGCCGGTGAAATCGGCAAACTGGACCACCTCGTCGCGCTGATAGTGGTGACCGAGGATGACCACATCCTCACCCAGGATCTGCCGGGCGCGTTTGATCCGCTCGATCGCGGCTTCTTCCTGTTCGATCAGCGTCGCTTCGGCGGCGGATTCTTCAGGGAAAGCGAGGTTTGTTGCAGCCATTCAAATTCTCCTCTTATTCCAGACGCAACGATAAATCGAAGGCGGGCGCGGAATGCGTCAGCGCGCCGACGCTGATAAAGTTCACGCCCGTCGCAGCGACCGAGGCGGCTCGTGCTAAGGACATATTGCCGGACGCTTCAAGCGGCACCCGTCCGGCTGTGATTTCGACCGCCCGGCGCATGGTATCGTCGTCCATGTTGTCCAACAGAATTTGATCGACGGTCAGGGGCAGCACTTCGGCCAGTTGATCCAGGCTTTCGACCTCGACAATGATGGGCAGGCCGTCCGCATCCGGGAAAGCCCGTACCTTTTCGACCGCTGCGGTGATCCCCTCGGCTGCCGCGATGTGGTTGTCCTTGATCATCACGGCATCGAACAGACCAATGCGGTGATTCTGTGCCCCGCCCATGCGCACCGCGTATTTTTCCAGCAGCCGCCAGCCAGGGGTCGTCTTGCGCGTATCGAGGATGACTGCTCCACTGCCCTGGACGGCCTCGACAAACTGGCGAGTTAGTGTAGAAATGCCACTAAGTCGCTGCAAAAAATTTAGCGCGGTGCGTTCCCCCGTCAGCAGGGATTGGGCACTGCCGCGCAGCGTACACACGATCGTTCCGCGCGTAACTGCATCGCCATCGGCCACACAGGGTTGAATTTCGACCTTCGGGTCAATCTGAGCGTAGACCGCCTGGAGCACTGGCAGCCCGGCCATCACCCCATCCGCTTTGGCGACGATCTGCCCCTGCATGGTCGCCTCCGTCGGGAGGATTGCACGGGTCGTCACATCGCCGCGCTCGCCCAGGTCTTCCGCCAGTGCGAGCCGCACCAGCGTCTGAATGGTTTCTTCAAGGCTCACGAAAATTCCTTAGTTAGTGTATTTTCTACACTATCTCTACCGATAAATTGAGCGCGTATCGCACGCGCGGGTTGGAGTCCATCTTATGCACGTCTCCAGCCCGTGTCAATATCCCATTCCATCCGAAATATCCGCCAGCACCCTGTTCGCCGCCACCCGACCGGAGCGCATGACCATCGGCACGCCGCCGCCAGGATGAGTCGTCCCGCCCGCAAAGTACAGACCCCGGACATCGGATGCCCGGTTGTTCGGGCGCAGGAAGGCTGCAAAGCGTGAGTTGGAGGATGCGCCATACAGCGCTCCCCGCCGCGCCCCGGTCAGCCGTTCGAGATCGACCGGCGTCAGCATCCGCTGCGTGCGGATCTGGCCGCGCACATCCAGGCCGAAATCGGCCAGTCGTGCCAGAACTTTAGCTCGATAGTGATCCGCTTCCCCGGTCCAGTCGAAGCGCACATCCAGCGGCGGTGCATTGACCAGCACAAACCAGTTTTCACAGCCGGGGGGGGCATGGGCAGGATCGGTTTTCGACGTAATCGCAACGTACACGGTCGGTTCAGTGGGCGGCTGGCCGCGTTGGAACAGGTCGTCAAACTCGCGGCAATAATCCGCCGAGAAGAAGATATTGTGATGCGCGAGCTGCGCGTGTTCGCCTTCGACCCCCAGCAGCAGCACCAAGCCCGAGCAGGACGATTCCGCTTGGGTCAGCCGGTCGATTCGCCGCTGCGGGACCTTGCCTGTGGGCAGCAGGCGTTCATACACCGTCGCCACATCCACATTGGCGATTACCGCGCGCGCCGCGAGGAATTCACCGCTGGCCGTGCTTACACCTGTCACCCGCCCGCCCTGCACCGCAATCTGGCGCACGCCGCAGCCGGTGC
>JAIOHO010000798.1 GCA_019912905.1 Anaerolineae bacterium | reverse complement strand
TCTCCGGCGGTCGTGGTGCTGCTTGTCCTCTCCATTTTTCCGCTCGTCTGGTCACTCGGAGTCAGCCTGACGACGTGCCAGCGCTCGGTCGCTCAGCAGTCCGCGGAAAACCACTCGCTGGTAGGAGATGTCTTCTGTCTCGGCAATCCTGCCACTCTATCCGTAAGTAACTTCGCGCGTATCCCTGCCGATTCCAGGCTCCTGAACGCCGCCAAGAACACGCTGTACTACGTGGTCATCGGTGTGCTGTTTCAGTATGTGGTCGGGTTTGGGCTGGCGCTTCTGCTCAATCGGGAATTTGTGGGACGGCGCTTCTTCCGGCTGATCTTTATCCTGCCCATGATGCTCACGCCGGTCGCGGTCGGCTACGTGGGGCGGATGATGTTCGATTCGGGAATCTCGCCGCTGGCCCAGTTCGAGCGCACCATCGGCACCTTTCTCAGCGGCATCGTCGGCCAGAAAGTTCAGGTCGGTATTCCGTTTCTGACAGACCCTGGCGTGGCACCCCTGACTATCATCCTGCTGGATTCGTGGCAGTGGATACCGTTTATGATTCTGCTGCTACTGGCCGGGATGCAGGCCATTCCCGATGACATCTACGAAGCCGCGCGGGTGGACGGGGCGAACAGCCGCCAGATCCTGTTCCGGGTGACTTTCCCCATTCTCCTGCCCATCTCTCTGACTGCCATCCTGATCCGCAGCCTGGAGATGTTCAAAATCGTCGATACTATCAATGTCGTCACTGGCGGCGGGCCGGGCAGTTCGACGGAGTCGCTGGTGATGTACGTGTTTGATACCGCCCTGAGCTACGGCAATTACAGCTATGCCGCGACCATTGGTCTGGTATTGTTGATACTGGTCATTATTTTTGCCGTAATCTTCCTGGCTGTCTCCCGACGGATCACCCGTCGCCAGTTAGGGGTGTAGCCATGAAGAACCGATCCACTCCCGCCACGATCTTCATGTACACCATCCTCATCCTGTGGGCGTTCATCTGCCTGTTTCCTTTCTACTGGATGTTCACGACCTCCTTTAAACGTCCACTGGATGTGAATCGTGTGCCGCGTTATATCCCGTATGTAGATTACGAGCCGACCGGTGAACACTGGCAAGTCCTGCTCGTTCGAGAGCAGTCCACCACCTGGCGCTACTTCCGCAACAGCCTGATCGCAGCCAGCGTCTCGTGCTTCTTTACCGTCATCATCGGGTCGATGGCGGGTTACGGACTGTCGCGTTTCCGCTACTATTGGGCACGATTAGGATGGCGTAACAACGACATTGCCTTCTGGATCATCTCGCAGCGATTCCTGCCTCCGGCGGCAGTCGTCATTCCTTTTATCCTGTTCTTTAACTTCTTCCATTTAATCGATACGCATGCCGGTCTGATCCTGGCCTACACGACCTTCAACCTGCCGTTTGCCGTCTGGATCATGCGGGATTTCTTCAACAGCCTGCCGATTGATCTGGAGGAAAGCGCGCGCGTGGATGGCGCGACCCGCTGGCAGACCTTTGTCCGCATCGTGCTGCCATTGAGCGCTCCCGGTCTGGTGACCGTCGCGTTGTTTTCGTTCATCTTTGCCTGGAACGAATTCCTGTTCGCATTGATGCTGACCAACTTCGAGGCAATCACCATGCCGGTTTATCTGGCTGGTATGAAGAATACCAAGGGCATCGAGTGGTGGTACATGTCGGCCCTGTCGCTCATCATGGTTGCCCCGGTCATGCTGATCGGCCTGTTCCTACAGCGCTATATCGTGCGCGGCCTTGCGGCAGGCGCATTAAAGGGTTAAGTATTTTTTGCTGCCAATACAAGGATACCATCATGATCAAAGTGATCGCTCTGCTCAAACGCAGACCAGGCATGAGCATGGAAGAATTTAAGCGCATCTGGATTGAAGAGCACGTGCAGCTTTCCGCGCAGATGCCCGGACTACGCGGCTATCGCGTCAACATCGCCCTGCCAACCCAGCAGGACGATGTGCCCGCGCCGGACTACGATGGTACGGCGGAATTGTGGTGGGACTCGCGGGAAGAGATGGATGCATCCTTTAAGACCGAAATCGCCAAGACCGCCGGGCTGGATGCCGATCGCTTTTCCTCAGTTCGCCAACACCTGCTGACCGAAGAATTCGTCGTGGTTTCTGGCCCTGCCAGTTCGCCGAAACCAATCGTGCGCTAAAAGACTCCTGCCCTCTTAGGGTCCAACCCGTGTGCCGATCAGGAGGCCGAGCCGCACGCTCCTGCGGCGTTTTGAGGGTTTTCGTTGGACCCGCGTGGTTGCGTGCTTCGGTCGCTGCACAGGTGGCCTAAAGCATGGCGCGGTTACACGGGCTGCGGACGGCCTGCAAAAAAGAGGGCGAACAGACCAAGAAAGGCTGCCAATGGACTATCGATTCCTGGGACGAAGCGGTCTGAAGGTTTCCGAACTCTGTATGGGGACGCAAACCTTTGGCTGGGGCGCGGATGAAACTACAGCCCACACGATGGCGGATCAGTTCGTCGAGGCCGGCGGAAACTTCTTCGATACCTCCAACACCTACAACGAAGGGCAATCGGAGACGATCCTCGGGGGCTGGCTGAAACAGCGGGGCAGTCGATCCCAGCGGGTCATTGCCACAAAAATCTTTTTCCCGGCGGGCAGCGGCCCAAACGATACCGGTCTGTCGCGCAAGCATATCTTTGACCAGATCGAGAACAGCCTGCGCCGTCTCCAGACCGATTACGTGGATCTGTATC
>JAIOHO010000797.1 GCA_019912905.1 Anaerolineae bacterium | reverse complement strand
GATCGAAGAGGCGTGTCTTTACCCAGATCATGGAATAATTCAGAAAACGAACGCCATTTCCAAGCCCCGCCGCGGCCTCGCCCAAAGTATCCCGATGCCAGATCTGACCGGTCAGATAAAAATCGTCCTCTGATACGAAGTAGGCGTTCCACAGCCCAAAATAACAGGTTACCACAGCCAGCGCGAGGAGTATCATGTGGAAAAGGCGGTTATATTGCAGCCGCCGCAGCAACGAAGTATTCACCTTATCCTCCAGAGGATTCATCTTGCGTTTCAAGTGTCGGCACAGTTGGAGTAGTCTGATGATGGTTGGTCGAGACAGACCGGCTTGACCTGAGTTTTCGCCAGGTCTGTATAAATGACGACTGGAACAGAACGATGCCGCCAAGTGTCGCAACAATGACGTTTAAGGAGTAAAACACCAGGGACACCGCCACCGCATCCGCCGCGCTGACGCCGACCTGGGTAAAGAAGAAGGCAAAGGCCCCTTCGCGCAGCCCAAGCCCGCTGATCGAAATGGGGATAATCATGATCAGCCAGATGAGCGGCATAAAAATGAAAAAGTAAACCGGAGCCACGTCGATCCCCAGGGCGCGGGCCGCCAGCAGCGCGGCCAGCGTTTCGGAGATGCTGTTCAGCAGGGATGCAAGACCGGTCACGAGGAGCAGGCGCGGTTGGTTATGCAGCAGATAAAGCGCCTCGTAAATCTCGCGGATCATGGCTTCGAGTCGATTCGCGCCCGGCAGCGCAAACACGAGCCTGAAAATCACTTCCATTACGCGCCGGTTGAAAAAGACGATCCAACCAGCCACCAGCACCGCCAGCGCCCCAATCACCGTCCAGACTACACTGCGGTCGGCGGCATACTGGCTGCCGAGCAGCAGCGCGGTCACCGCCATCAGGGTTAAGGTGATCATCCCCATCAGCCGGTCGAGCAGCACAGTCGAGACCACATTCGATTTGTTGTTGTTCGCGTCGCGGCCCAATTCATACATGCGTCCTACATCGGTGCCCACGATGGTCGGCAGAAACATGGCATAAAACAGGCCGATCAGCAGCGTCCGCAGCGCCCTCAGATAACTGACCTTCTCACCCGACGCGCGGATGAACAGATACCAGCGCAGCGCCCAGAACATGGCCGTCGCACCATAGGCCGCTAACCCCAGGACATAATAAAGCGGGTCTACCGACGAAAACGCTTTGATCAGCGCCTCACGGTCAATCAAAAAAAACAGCAGCCCCAGCAGGATCACGCTCAGGGCCAGCCGTACCAGGATGGTCACAACCTGCTTTTTCATGGTGTGGGTGCCTTCTGATAGATCGCCCAGAACAGGTCGAAGGTGGGGTACGGAATCGGCAGCCCATCGGGGATGAGGTTCAGCAGCGCGCGCAGCGGCGAGCCTTCCAGCTTGTACTGCACCAGAGACTTGGCGTGCGCGCCGTTCAGCCATTTTTCCGGGCGACCCTGAGCCACCCGGCGAAATCCCAAGGGAACCACCGCATCGTGCAAGCTGTCCGGCGAAAACCAGTGCAGCACACTTGGCGGGCTGTATTCGTGCCAGTTCTCACCCAGCGCGCGAGCGACAAAACTATCCTTATTCCAGGTTTCGATCAGCCAGTACCCGCTCGGTTTCGTCAGTGCGGCGGCGCGGGCAAAGGCTTTGCGCAGATCATAGAAGTGCGCCACCACCTGAACCATGCTGACGAGATCAAAAGTCCTGGGCGTCTGAAAATCTTCCAGCGTTCCGACCGCCGCATCCAGTCCCAGCACGTCGCGTGCGTGGTGCACCATCGACGGATTGGGGTCGATGCCGGTGCCCTGCCAGCCTGTTTCAGTCAGTCCCTTGAGCACGAACCCGGCGGCGGCCCCGACATCCAGCACGGTCCCCGGCTGCATATAAGACCGCAGCAGCTTGCCATAGCGCCGCCCATGGGCGATGAGCATATCGGCCTCACCCAGATAATCGGGATAACCCGCGCCGCCGGAGTGAAAGTAATCGTCGTCATATATCTGCGCGGCGTGTTCGGGCGTCGGCTCGACCGGCGCAAAGCGGTGATGGCACTGACCGCATTCGTGAATCCAGTAGGTATGTTTCTCAAAAAGCGCGCGCGATTCCTGGCCGCAGATCGGGCAGGCAGTCGATACCGCAGCGGATACGGAACTCATTGGCCCGCCTCAAATTTCGGCTCGATGCGCGGCAGCGCCTTGCTCCGGCCTGCCACCGCCTCAGCATGGGTGTGCATCGGCACGATCTGATAGTCCTTCGCCATCAGGCGCAGCACTTCGCTGACCACCTCGACCTTTTTGGCATGCGGCACGCGCATCGCCGGAAAAAAATCCAGGTCGCGGGTATCATCGCTGCCCAGAAAATCGAGCGGGTGCAGCAGCAGCGACGGCTGCACGCCGGTGATGCGGCACATCAGCAGGGCAAAACGGAAGTAGGTCAGCGCCAGCCAGCGGGAATACATGCTCAGGTAGAGCAC
>JAIOHO010000796.1 GCA_019912905.1 Anaerolineae bacterium | reverse complement strand
CCATAAGCGCCCTGCCGTTCGCATCACGAGGGCACCGGCAAGCACATCCGCCAGAATATTCATCATGCGCAGCGCGATCAGCGAATCGCCTGCCAGCGCGATCCAACCTTTGAGTGCCAGAAAATGGAGCGGCGGGTGAATGTCGAGTTCGAGCGCGGCCAGTCCGGTCAGTAGATCCGGCGTATCCAGGCGTGTCAGGGAAAGGCTGTAGCCATCATCTCCTTCCAGGCCGTGGTAGTCATATAACGCCGCTCGGATGCTGAATCCGGCCCATAAGATGAAAATCGCCGCCAGTAAACTGCGAGTCGGCATCAGTCCACTTCAAAGCGTGTGCCCAGAGCTTTTGGCGAGTCCGACCGTAACACGCTGCGCATCCGCTTCTGAAGCGGACGCGGCATGATTTGCAGCAGCCGTTCGATGGTTCCGGTGCTGACCAGCACCAGGGTGACAATCAGCAGCAGCCAGGGCAGCGCATTGAGCAGCACAAAATTAAACTCGATCGTCTGGCCGAGGACGATCAGACCATTTTTCTGAATGTCGGAGGATACGGCACGCAGGGCGGCAAACAGATAGGCCCCCAGGACGACACGGAAAGGATGCCAGCCGCCGAAAATGACGATCACGAGCGCGATCCAGCCATCCCCCTGCATCGACGGTGGTGTTGACCAGCCGGGCTTGAAATGGAGGGAGTAGGCGGCCCCGGCCAGGCCGACCAGCGCGCCGCCGATGGTCGTATACAGGTAGCGGAGGCGATGGACATTCGTACCTCGGGCGAAGGCCGCTTCTGGCCGCTCACCAACGGCGCGATGAGCCATGCCCGGGCGGGTGCGGAACAGCCAGAACCAGATGCCAATCGCCAGCGCGTAGCTGAAATAGACCAGAATGTTGTGATCAAAGAAGATGGGTCCGATGATCGGTATCTGATCGAGAACCGGCACCGGCCAGTTCGGGACCTGCGGCCCGGGGATGCGCGTGTAATCCTGGCCGAGAAACTGCGCAAGGTCGGCGGCCAACAGCGTCAGGACGAAGCCGACGGCAACCTGATCCTGGCGGAGTTCGATGCTGGCGAGCGCAATAATCAGCGCGATTACGGCCCCGGCCACCATCGCGGCGATCATCCCAACGATCAGGTTGTCCGATACCAGTGCGGCGGCAAAGCCGACCATGGCCGCCATGACAATGCTGCCGTTCAAGGACAGATTGATGACCCCGGCCCGCTCGGTAATGGTCTCGCCCAGGCTGGCGATCACCAGCGGCGTCGCATTGGCGACGATCCGGCTTAAGGTATTGAGCAGTTCTTCATTCATGGTGCGATGACCTCACCCCCGGCCCGAGTCTGCACTGGGGGTTGTGCCGCTTCCGGCTCTACAGGGGTTGCACTGCGGGCCTCGAAGCGCTGGCGCAGGCCGCCCACCAGCAGAAACAGCAGGACCAGCGTGCTTTGCAGAACCTGTGCGAGCGAAGCATCAAGTTGCATCGCCACGCGCAGGCGCGTGCTGCCGGACAAAATGGCGGCAAACAGGAACGTGATAACGGGAATCCACAGAGTCCGCGTGGAGGCCAGGAGCACGACGAGCAGTCCCAAAAAGCCGATCCCGCCGGAGGCCAGCGGTCGGAAGCTGCCATACGTAAACAGCGTGCGGTACGCACCGGCGATCCCGGCGAGTCCGCCGCAAACCAGGAACGAACTCATGGCGACCGTGTTGATCGGCACACCGAGCAGCAGCGCAGACCGTTGATTCTTACCGGTCGCTTTGAGCTGCAATCCCCAGCGCGTCCGGTTGAGGATCAAGGGGACGATGATGAGCGCCATCACAGTCAGCACCAGGGCCAGCAGACTCACCGGCCAATCATCGGATATGCCGGGCAGCAGTGCCACTTTGGAAAATGGTGCCGACTGCTGTGCGCTGCCACCTTCCGGGTACCAGGGGCCGGAAATCAGGTAAATTCCCCAGACGCTGGCTATGGAATTGAGCGCCATGCCGCCGAAAATTTCGTGGACGCCAAGCCACACCTTGAGTGCCCCGGCGATGCCTGCCCACAGCATACCACCCAGAATGCCGAGTGCAATTTCAATGGCGATCTGAAGCGGTGCAAGCGCCTCGGGCAGTTGAATATACAGCGCGCCCCAACTGGCAAACATGGCCCCAATCAGGATTTGCCCTTCAATGCCAATGTTCCATAAACCGGAGCGAAACGTGACCGTCAGACCGACGCAAACCAGTGTGAGCGGTATCCAGAAATTGAGTACACCTGCGAATGATTTGGTGTTGCGAAATGCGCCTTCCCAGATGTTGGTGACGACTTCGACCGGGTCACGATCGACGGCGATGACCAGCATGGCGGCGATGAGGACCGCCAGAAACACCGGCAGCACCCCAAAGACAATTTGCCAGATAGGAGATTGCTTACACACGATCAACACCTAACCATTGAATTCGCCGCCGATAAGATGACCCAAACGGTCAATGGTGATACCGGCGACATCGGGTATTTCATAAATTCGCCCTGCATAGAATACCAGGATTCGATCGCTGTATGCCACCAGCTCATCCAGTTCAGGTGAGCTAAAGAGGATTGCGGCACCACGCTGACGGCGCTCTAGAAGCTGCTGCCAGATCCAGCGTGAAGAATCCACATCCAGGCCGCGTGTCGGCTGTTCGAGGATCAGGACACGGGGATTCTCAGGCAGCAGCGCCATCAGCATGCGCTGCTGATTGCCACCCGAAAGCTGTTCGATCCGACTGTTCGCCTGACCGCGCACGTTGTAGTGTGCGATTCGGGCATTGGTTTCATCCACCATGCGCGGCCAATGAATGGCACCCGCGGTGCTTTCGACCAGGGCCAGGTGTTCCGTGAGGGTCAGGCCAGCGATCAATCCTTCTTCGAGCCGACCGGCTGCGCCAAAGATCACGCCTGTCTGCATGAAGTGGCGGTAAGGTTTGCCGGTCAGATCGCGCTCGCCAAGGCGAATATGCCCGCTGTGGACAGGTGCTAACCCACAGGCCGCGCGCATAAACAATTCCTGACCGCTGCCGTCGAGTCCCGCCAGGCCAATAATCTCCCCGGCTCGGATACTCAGCCGGACGCCGCTGATGTCCAGGCGTTTACTGCGCATGTGGAGGTCGTCCAGGCTCATGACAGTCTCGCCCAGAGTCGCCAGCGATCGTTCGTGCAGAGCCATCTCCTGGCCGAACATCAGCTCCACCAGATGGGTCTTCGTCGCGCTGATTTGCTCAGGCGTAATGGTGGCAGAGTCGGGCATCATCATGTCCCCGACCCGCTCACCGGCGCGCAGCACGATGACCGAGTCACACAAGTCGATGACGTCCTCCAGCTTATGCGAAACCAGCAGCACGATCAGCTTATCGTCATGCGCCAGGCGGCGGAGCGCGTCGAACAGGATCGCTTTCTGATCGGCGGAAATGCCGGTAGTCGGCTCATCCAGAATCAGGACCTTGACACCCAGGGCGAACAGCCGCACGATTTCCAACTGCTGCCGTTGGGCAATGCTCAACTGCTCGATCCACAGGGTCGGGTCCAGTTCGAAGCCAAAGTCACGAACGTACCGGTTCAGCTCCTGTTCGGCCTGTGACCAGCGCGGCAGAATGCCCCCTGACCGGCCATAGACAAAATTTTCCAGTACGGTAAAGGCCCCCACATCCAGCGGGTCCTGCTGGAGCATCCCGATTCCACGCCCAATAGCTGCTTCAGGGCCATCGTAGCTTACGAACTGATCATCGATCCAGATCTCGCCGCTGTCGGCGGGTTGGAAGCCCGAGAGGATTTTCATCAGCGTGGATTTACCTGCGCCGTTTTCACCTAACACACCGACAATCTGACCCTCGGTAAGCGTCACGTTGATGTTGTTATTGGCATGAACACGGCCAAACGACTTATGAATGTTTTTGAGTGTGATATTCATAGGCTTTACGTGAAACGAAATGGGGTGCCCATGCACAGACACCCCATCAGCGGATACAAACCAGCGGAATTACTCGCTCGCGCCACCCATACCTTCCAGCAGCTTGGGCAGGAACCAGACATCCATCGGATCGACGCTTTCGCCTTCCGCAGCCAGTTCAGTCCCGTCCTGTAGGTTCAACGGACCGGTCCACAGGAAGATCGTGTTTTCATTGGCCGGGTCTTGCGAGTAGGTCACCATCTCCTGATAGAAGGCATCGAGTTGGGCCTTTGCTTCTTCCGACAGGCCAGAGGCTTCCATGAACCCCACGATAGAGGTTTCGGGATTGTTGAGATCATCCCAGGTCGGCGGCAGCCATTCCCATTGGGCTTCCCAGGTGCCGTCTTTCACCTTCTGAATAGTGTCCAGGTATTTCGGCCCCCAATTGTAGTAGGGAACGCCCAGGCACGCATCCGGCGCTTCGGCACAGCTGTTGATATTGTCATAAGGG
>JAIOHO010000795.1 GCA_019912905.1 Anaerolineae bacterium | reverse complement strand
TCCGTGAGGCTGGGGTAGGTGGCAATCTCGGCGGTTCCTTTCGGGCCGATGGGGATTCCGTCTGTATCCAGCAAAACATGCGGCGGACTGAACCAGATTGGTTGATGCGCGCCGGGGCGATATTCGCCAATGGCAATGTGCGCGGGCCGCCGCAGAAAATTAGCCTGATTGACGCGGCCCCAATCGGCTTTGAACTGGTCGTATTCATCCAGGCGACCGTCGTTGTTGTAGAACACCAGCAGGTAGCGTCCATCCTGAAGCCGGTAAATGGGGCAGGACACCATCGGGTTTTTAACCGGCTCGCCATTGTCCTGATCCCGCAGGACTTCCGGCTCTGTCCAGGTTTCGCCGTCGTCGTCGGAGGTGGAATACCAGATATAACCGGTCATGGTGCGCATCACCGTGAACAGACGTCCATCCGGCAGCAGGACCACCGCTGGTTCCTCGGCCACCGACAGATCGGGATGATCCCGATGGGCGACGGCCAGCCCGACGCCGGAACTCGGCAGCCACGTCAGCTTCAAATCTGCCGGGTCCGGTCCTTCGTGGAGATTGTCGAAGCGCACGAAGCCGCAGCGCGAGTCCTGATCGACCCAGTGATTGGTGGGCGGCGGCATGACCTGATGGCTGGTCCACTGCGTATAGCCGGAAAACCAGCGGCCTTTGGCATCCCGAATGGGCTTCTGCCAGATAATCCAGTTGGGCGGGATGTCCGGGTCCGGGTGGTCATACTGGTTTTTCGGAACGGGGTTATCCGCTCCGACCTGCCAGGTATGACCGTGATTGTCTGAATAGACGCAGCCCATCACCCCGCAGTGCTGGCGCATATCGGTTTTTTCGGTTTCTTTGGTATGGAAGCAGTAGATGCGCCCGGTATCGGCCACGACCGGGAAGGCCCAACTCGCCTGACGCTCCTCCCGCCCTGGATAAGCCCCGGCGATGACCACTGGTTCCGCCCAGTGGACACCGTCCGCGCTGCGCGAAAACGCCGTGTGATTATCGCCGTGCCCCTCGACGCTGCTCTGCGTCCAGATTGCCATCAGTTCGCCGTCCCCTGGAGCCTCGAACACCAGAAAATGCTCGTTATCGGTGTCCTGCTGACCCTTCGGACGGAAGACGATGAAATCCGGCTGGCTGCGTTCCCATTCGGTCAGTGGATCACCGGGCGTGATGCTCATCAGATCAGACTCCTTTAGCGGGTGAGTTCCGGTTCATTAATCGGCGTGAGCGGACGTTCTCCGCGCAGCACCGCCGCCACATTTCGTGCGCACAGGTGCCGGGCTTGAAAGCGGCTTTCGTGCGTGCCGCCGCCGACATGGGGTGCGAGGATCACATTGTCCATCGTCAGCAGCGCCGGATGGATGGCGGGTTCGTTCTCGAAGACGTCCAGGCCAGCCCCGGCCAGACAGTGATTCTGGAGCGCCTCCACCAGTGCCGCTTCATCGACCACCGGACCGCGCGCCATGTTGATGAGGTAGGCATTCGGCTTCATCAGCGCCAGCCGGTCGGCATCAACCAGATGACGGGTTTCCTCGGTAAGGGGGACATGCAGCGAAACAAAATCCGATTCGCGCAGAAGCGGGTCGAGGTCGCAGTATTCGGCATCCTGGACGACCTGGCGGCGGGTGTAACGGATATTCATGCCGAAGGCGCGCGCACGTCGGGCAACGGCCTGCCCGGTGCGCCCATAGCCGACGATGCCCAGGGTTTTGCCCATCAGCAGCGTGCCATCCCAGATACCCGGCTCGAAACGCTTCCATTGGCCCTCACGCACGAAGCGATCCCCTTTGACCACGAAACGCGCCACTGCCAGGATCAGGGCCAGCGTGAAATCGGCAGTGGCTTCATAGAACGTGTCGGGCGTATTGGTCGCCCACACCCCGCGCCTCTCCATCAGTGCGACATCCAGGTTGTTATAGCCTGCGGCGACGTTTGCCACGATGCGCAGATTGGGCGCGTGATCCAGCAGTTCGGCATCCACGCGAAGTTCACCCTGGTTGATGATTCCGGCCAACTGCGGGGCCATCGTGAGGATTTCTTCGCGTGGGGTCATCAGCCCGTGATCGGGGCCGAGGATGACCTGAGCCAGGCCGTTCAGCGGTTCGAGCACCGTGTCGGGGACCGTGTTGGTAATCAGCACTCTGGGCAGGGGCATCAGGGCATCCTTTCTTGTGGCCGTTAGATGTAGAACGTGCGGTCTGCGGGCGGCGTTCGTAAGCCGGGGTGCTGCCGCAGTTCATTTTCGTCGATGTCGAAGCCCAGGCCGGGACGATCCGGCAGGACAAAATAGCCGTTCTCGATCGGCAGCGGATGCGACAGACAGCCATCGCGCCAAGGCACATCCTTCAGCATAAATTCCTGCCGGAAAAAGTTGGGTACGGTTGCCATCGTATGGGCCGACGCGATGGTCGAGATGGGGCCGTTGGGGTTGTGGGGCGCAACCGGGATGTTGTAGACTTCGGCCAGCACTGCGATTTTCCGCAGTTCGCTGATACCGCCGCAGCGAGTAATATCCGGCATGAGAAAGTCCGCGGCCTGCCGCTCCAGAATGCGCTGGGC
>JAIOHO010000794.1 GCA_019912905.1 Anaerolineae bacterium | reverse complement strand
CACTGAAACCGAACCGCGCCATGGTGGTCAGCGTTATCATCATCAGGGGCCTACAGCGGTGCTGGAAGTCGATCCGACAGAGTCGCCTAGTTATCTGGTGCTGACGTCGCGGCGTGAACCGCCTTTCAGCCTGGGGCAGCTTCTGAGCGTGGGCATCCAGCCACAGCACCAGCGGATTCTCGTCGTCAAAGCGGCCATCGCCTTTCGAGCGGCCTATGAACCTATCGCCGGGCGAATCATTGAGGTCGATACACCGGGCCTGACTGCTGTGAATCCAGACCGTTTCGTTTACAAGCATGTGCGTCGCCCCATGTGGGGATTACCGGGCGCAGGAGTCGGTTAGCCAGAGCAGGCATCTGAAAACGTAAACAGGCGTAAACCTGCGCCGGGTGCGATTTTTCGATGCGGGTCAGACTGCGGTCTCGAATGGCCTTCAATCCAGAAAGGATCACTCGCTTGAGCAGAAACACTATCATCTCGATCCAGGATGATAAGTTCCTCATCAACGGCCAGTTCACCTACGACGGACGCATGTGGAACAGTCACCCTATGGCGGGTTTGTTGATGAATGCACGCCTGGTCCAGGGAATATTCGATGATCTCAACCCGGCGACGCGTCACCGCTGGGCCTATCCTGACACGGGTCTGTGGGATGCGGAACGTAATGTCCGCGAGTTCATCCAGGCGATGCCCGACTGGTATGCCCATGGCCTTCTTGCGTTTACTCTCAATTTGCAGGGTGGCAGTCCCCAAGGCTATTCGAATGAGCAGCCCTGGGTCAACTCCGCTATCCGACCAGATGGCAGCCTGCGAGAGGATTATCTGGCTCGGCTGACGCGCATCCTTGACCGCGCAGACGAATTGGGGATGGTGGTCATATTGGGCATCTTTTATTTTGGGCAAGAACGCGTGCTGCGTGATGAAGCCGCAGTCGTGCGCGCGGTGGATCAAACACTCGACTGGTTGTTTGCACACAATTATCGAAATGTTCTCATCGAAATCAACAACGAATGTAACGTGCGCTATCAGCAGCCTGTGCTTCGTCCCGAACGCGTTCACGAACTGCTTCTACGGGTGAAAGAACGCAGCAGTCATGGCTGGCGCTTTCCTGTGAGTACCAGCTATGGGGGCAGGACCATTGCACAAGCCAACGTGGTGCAGGCCGCCGATTTTGTTTTGATGCATGGTAATGGGGTGGAACAACCGCAGGGTATCGCCGATATGGTCCGGCAGGTACGCAGGGTGGATGGCTACACGCCGAAGCCGATTGTGTTCAATGAGGATGATCATTTCAACTTCGACCATTCCGATAACCACATGCTGGCTGCCGTGCACGAATATGCCTCCTGGGGCTTTTTTGATTATCGGATGGCGGGCGAGGGCTATGAGCAGGGTTACCAGAGCGTACCGGTCGATTGGGGTATTCGTTCGGATCGCAAGCGTGGATTCTTCGAACTGCTCAAATCCATCACCCTGGCCTGAGAGGGCAGCTATGAATGGGTCCGCAGGGGAATGACGCTGAATGCGCAGAATGTTGTTGAGCAGGCTGGGACTGTCAACCATCCCGTACAGTGCCAGGGAAGCTGACGTTTCAGTCACGACCGTCTGAGAAATTGGGTTGAATCACTTCCTGGCGGTGACACCACAGGCCATAGATCGCAAGCGCCGATGTCGATCACGCCATCCGCACACTACA
>JAIOHO010000793.1 GCA_019912905.1 Anaerolineae bacterium | reverse complement strand
TTCCGTGATCATGTGGCTGTCGGTTCGCACCCCTTTAGCTGGGGCAATCCGCCCGATGTGCACTGCTGCAATACAGTCGATGGGCAGGGCTGGGACGATAACCCGGTCTTCTTCTTCAGCGACACACTTGAGGATTATCGCAATATCATGGTGCGCAACGGCCACACCGACGTGAAGCTGTGGGCTACCGAATTCGGTTGGGCGACCTGGGATGAATTCCCCGGTGATCCGCCCGAAACGTGGATGAGCTACACCAATAAATGGCAGCAGGCCGAGTATACGCTGCGGGCCTTCGAGATCGGCCAGCAGACCGATTACCTGGGCACGATGATCCTGTGGAATATGAATTTCGCCTGGCTGCCGGGGTTGGTGGAGAATCGGGATGAGCGTGCCGCCTACAGCCTGCTGACGCGGTTGAAGCCCCAGCAGGAGCGCCCGCTGTACTGGATGCTGTACGACGCGGTGCGCCCGGACGTGCATCTCGACCGCTACGACGCAGGCTGATCGACCTGGTGCAGACCGGGTTCATCCGGTGTGCGGAAATCGGATCATCGAATGAATCAAAAGAGGCACGTCATGCGGCGTGCCTCTTTTTGGTGATGGTTGAGCGGACGTGGTCTAGGCGTTGTAGTTAACGCTGTCCTCGATGTTGTCCACGTCGTCTTCATCCATATTGTCGTAGTCTTCGCTCTCAGCGTCGAACGCGCCCTGATCCTCCAGCGAGATATTTGGAGCCACCAGTTCACGGTCCTGATAGGTATGGAAGCCGGTTCCGGCAGGGATCAGCTTGCCGATGATGACGTTCTCCTTCAAGCCGTAGAGCCGGTCCACCTTGCCTTCGATGGCTGCGCCCGCCAGCACCTTGATCGTGTGCTGGAAGCTCGACGCAGACAGGAAGCTGTCGGTGCTGAGCGCCGCCTTGGTGATACCAAGCAGGATGGGCACGCCCGCTGCCGGTTCCTTGTTGGCGGCGATCAACTTTTCGTTCATGTCCAGCAGTTGGAGCCGGTCGATCAGTTCGCCGGGCAGCAGCTCGCCATCGCCGCTCTTGGTGATTTGCACCTTCGACAGCATCTTGCGGATCATGACCTCAAAGTGCTTGTCGGAGATGTTCACACCCTGATTGCGGTACACCTTCTGGACCTCGGTCATGAGGTACAGTTGGGTCGCTTCTTCGCCCAGAATGCGCAGGATGCGATGGGGGTTCTTTGCGCCTTCGGTCAACTGCTGGCCGGGGGTGACTTTCGCCCCATCAAAGACATCCGGCATCAGCCGCGCGCTCGATGGAATGTCGTACTCCACCTCCTGGCGGTGTTCGTAACGGATGTAAACCCGGTCTGTTTCGATGTGCACCGTTCCGTGCATCTTGGCAACGATCGCCTGCTCGCCGTCGGGCGACTGCATGAGCACATCCCCCTGGCGGATTTCCTGTTCGTCTTCGACCAGCACTTCCCAGCCTGCCGGAATTTCCTGATCGTCGTTGACGACTTCGCTGTCAATGACGGTGGCGATGCGGATACCGTCGCGGCGGCTGAGGCGGACGACGCCGCCAATATCCGAGATAACCGCTTCACCTTTCGGCTTCTTGCGGGCCTCGAACAACTCTTCCACGCGCGGCAGACCGCTGGTGATGTCACCGCTGGCCTGGGCTGTACCCCCGGTGTGGAAGGTTCGCAGGGTGAGCTGCGTGCCTGGCTCACCGATGGACTGGGCGGCAACGATGCCGACTGCCGAACCGATTTCCACCATCTCGCCACGACCCAGGTCGCGCCCGTAACACAGCGCGCAGATGCCGTGAATGAGGGCACAGGTCATCGGGCTGCGGACGTTCACCTCGGGAATATCCAGGTTCTGGATCGTGTCCGCGACTTCTTCATTGATCATCTCGTTGCGCCCGACGATCAGTTCGCCGGTGTCGGGGTTATGGACGGCCCTTGCCGACACACGCCCAAGGATGCGATCGAACAAAGGCTGCCCGGCCACATCATCTGACCGGCGAACCCACAGGCCGCGTTCGGTGCCGCAGTCGGTGCGGTTCACGATCACGTCCTGAGCGACATCGACCAGACGGCGGGTGAGATAACCAGCATCCGCGGTACGCAGCGCAGTATCGGCCAGGCCTTTACGCGCGCCGTGTGTGGAGATGAAGTATTCCAGAGCGGTCAGGCCCTGGCGGAAGTGACTCATGATGGGCATCTCGATGATGCGCCCGGAGGGGTCCGCCATCAGGCCGCGCATACCGGCCAACTGGGTGATGGGGCCGAAACCGCCTTTGGTCGAGCCGGAGATTGCCATGATCGCAATCGGGCCATAGGGATCGAGCGTGTCGCGAATGACATCCTGAAGATTGTTCTTCGCGTTGGTCCACTCGTCAATCGTAATCTGATAGCGCTCTTCCTCGGTCAGCAGGCCGCGGCGGAAATCGCGCTCAGCGCGTTCCACCACCGATTCCGCCTGTGACAGAATGCGCGTGCGCTCATCGGGAATGGTCAGGTCACTGACGGCGATGGTCGTGCCGGAGATAGTCGCATAATGGAAGCCGGTATTCTTGATGGCGTCCACGACGTCGGTCGTGCGCTCGGACCCGATTTTCTGATAGCAGCGGGCGACCAGGTTCTGGAGGCCCTTCTTGCCCATTGTTTCCTGCACGAAACGAACTTCATCGGGCAGGATGCGGTTAAACAGCGCGCGGCCCACCGTCGTGATTTCCGGTTCATCCTGCGGAGCACGATGATCGTAGATGTTGCCCAGGATAATCGGCGTGTGCAGGTTGACCATGCTGAGCTGGTAAAGGTATTCCACCTCGTCCATATCGACGACTTTGCGCCGCTCGTGCAGGTTGGAAATGACCAGCTTGTCCAGCAGGCCCTTTTTCTGCATGAGCTTCTTCATCTCGTAGGCATTGGCGAGCATACAATCGACTTCGCCTTCGAGAACAGCGCGCATCGTGCGGTCGACCGCCGATTCGATGATGCGCACACGCCCGGTATCATCTTCTTCCGTGATGTCGCTGTACATGACCATGCCCGGCACATCACGATTCTGGATGTAGTAGTAACCGTTGGAGCGCTCGGCAATGCCGACACGGTTATCCGCATCGTAAATTGTGTCGATTGAATGGAAGCGCTCGGCCTTGTCAACTGTGGTCACGAGTTCGACCGTCGGGTCCATCGTCAGGTAGTAGCAGCCCAGCACCATGTCTTTGGACGGGCCGACAATCGGCTGGCCGTCTGCCGGCTTGAGCAGGTTGCGAGTGCTCAGCATCAGGTCGCGCGCTTCCTGAACAGCCTTGTCGCTGAGTGGGACGTGCACGGCCATCTGATCGCCGTCGAAGTCGGCATTGAATGCCGAACACACCAGCGGGTGAATCTGGATCGCTTTGCCTTCGACCAACTGCGGCTCGAACGCCTGGATGCCGAGACGGTGCAGGGTGGGGGCGCGGTTGAGCAGGACGGGCCGATCTTTGATGACTTCTTCCAGCGCTTCCCAGACTTCCGGCTTTTCGCGCTCGATGATGCGCTTGGCACCCTTCACGTTGCTGGCGTAATTCTGGTTGACCAGGCGGCTGATGACGAAGGGTCGGTACAATTCCAGCGCCATCGTCTTGGGCAGACCGCACTGGTGCAGCTTGAGCTTCGGCCCGATGACGATGACCGAACGACCCGAATAATCGACGCGCTTACCCAGCAGGTTGCGGCGGAAACGACCCTTCTTGCCCTTGAGCATGTCGCTCAGAGACTTCAGTTCGCGGCGACCCCGGCGGCTGAGCGCCTTGCCGCGCTGACTGTTGTCGATCAGGCTGTCTACGGCTTCCTGAAGCATACGCTTTTCGTTGCGGACAATCACGTCCGGCGCGCCCAGTTCGAGCAGGCGCTTGAGGCGATTGTTGCGGTTGATGACCCGGCGGTACAGGTCGTTCAGGTCACTGGTGGCGAAACGGCCACCATCCAACTGGACCATCGGGCGCAGTTCTGGCGGCAGCACCGGCAGCACCGTGAGGATCATCCACTCGGGGCGGTTGCTGCTCTTGCGCAGGCTTTCGACCACGCGCAGGCGCTTGGTGGCTTTTTTCTTACGCTGCTTGGATCGGGTGGTCCGCACTTCGATCCACAATTCCTTCGCCAGCTTTTCCAGTTCCATGCCCTTGAGCACTTCGTAGAATGCTTCCGCGCCCATTTCGGCCTGGAAGACATTTCCATAGCGGCTCTTGAGTTCACGGTAGCGGGTTTCGGGCAGGAATTGCAGCACGCGCAGGTCCTGAAGCTCGGCGCGTGCCCGTTCGGCGCTCTGGCGCACATTTCCGACACGGCTGTCGAGTTCGCTTTGCAGTTCTTCGAGATTGGTACTGGCGGCGCTGGTCAGATCTTCAGCTTCCATATTGAGCTTTTCCAGCTCGGCATTGCGCATCTGATCGACTTCTTCCTGGATCTCGCCCAGGTAAGAATTGACGGCGCTCTGGACACGACCCATGTGTTCGCTGGTGACGGTTTCGCCTTTGGCGACGATGACCATCCCGGCGCTTTCGAAGTTGACGTCCGCTGGTGTGGGCTTGCCGACCAGGGTATCGACGCGTTCCTGAAGCCGTTGGGCCTCCTGCATCAACTCATCGGTCAGCCGGGCCAGTTCTTCATCAAAATGGGTATGGATCGCGGCAATGCGCTCATTAAATCCCGCCAGCGTTGCGTCGCGCTGCTGCGTGATGACATCCATCTGCTCGTGCAGGTCGCCGCCGAGGGCCATCTCTTTTTGGGTCAGTTCTTTTTCGACGCGACCGAGGGCTTTCTGACGGGCATCTTCATCGACATTGGTGATGACGTACTGGGCAAAATAAAGAACCCGATCCAGGTTGCGGCGGCTAATATCCAGCAGCAGGCCGAGATAACTGGGCACGCGGCGGGTATACCAGACATGAGCAACAGGAGCGGCCAGTTCGATGTGGCCCATTCGCTCTCGGCGAACGGACGAGCGGGTGACTTCGACGCCGCACTTGTCACAGACAATGCCACGATAGCGGACATTCTTGTACTTGCCGCAGTAGCACTGCCAGTCTTTTGTCGGCCCGAAAATCGCTTCGCAGAATAAACCGTCCTTTTCAGGGCGCAATCGGCGATAGTTGATCGTTTCAGGCTTTGTCACCTCGCCATAGGACCAGGAGCGAATTTGCTCTGGTGAGGCCAGGCTGATGCGAAGTGCGCTGAAATCCTTCGCTTCCAAGGCGGACCCTCCTCTGCGTTAAGACTGTATTGACAATGTGGTGAACTATTACACGGACCGTTGTACCGGTGGAAAAAAGGCTCACTCCGTTAAACAAATAAAAGGCTATCGGAAAGGGGTTCCGATGCCATTTACATGTTGAACCAAGTATGAGCGATCATAGATCACAAATCATACCCTGAACAGGGGTTTCTGTCAAGGTATGTTTCAAGTGGGTTTTCTATGGCAGCGCCATTTGGGTACATCATAGCGGCAAGTGATTTTTCTGTCAAGCCTGTCAAAAGCGCACGACTCCGCCGCAGTATTCACAGGTAATCTGGTTCTGACCCGCTACGATGCGGGGCAGGGTGCCGCCGCAAACGGGGCAGGCGGTCGGCGCGCTGCGCAACTGCTCGATCAGCTCCGGGTCCGGTTGAATGGCGCGCTCATTGGCAACATCCCCGCTGATCATGCGCTGGATCTGCTGCTGCCAGAATTTGCAATCGACTCCGCCTTTGACCTCGACCGTAATCTGCCGATGCTGGCCCGAGGTCGTGTCGAAGTAGAGCATATCCTTGCCGCCGAACAAACCTTTATTCTCGGCCCGGACCGCCTCGATCTGATGCAGCGGCAGTTCCCATTCGACTTCCTGCTCCTGCTTGCCGCCGAACATCCCCAGCCGCTTGCCGGTGGTTTCCTTTTGCTCGAAGATCAGGCGCTGGTCGGTCAGGTAGAGGATGCCATCCGGGTCCTGTTTATCCTTGCCGGTCGCCACCCACTCCGCTTTGGCAGCCAGAAACAGGGACTCCCCGGCCAGGAAGTCAAACGAGGCTTCGTCTTTCTGGTCGAGGCACCAGTTGACTTCATGGAGTTGGGTAAAGGCGTTTTGCGTATCCGATTTGAGGGTCTGGTACATGCTCTGGATGCGCTTTTCCGCTGCTTCGAGCTTGTGGTCCAGATTGTCCAGCCATTCGGTGACACCGCCGATCTCGGCTTCGTCGGCGGCATCCGGCATGCGTCGAACCCGGCGTTCGGTGCGGTCCATATCATCGCGCAGATTCTCGATTTCGTCTTGAATCGCGCGATGCACCCGCAGCTGAATATCCCGCCAGTTTTTTTCCAGCACATCGGCTTTCTGTTCGAGGTATGAACGAAAGGCATAGCCGCGGCTGCGCACTTTCTGAATCTCTGGGGTCAGCGATTTGATGCGCGCCTCGACGTCGCTCACCTCGCGGGTGATGGCGGTCATGTGGGCACGTTCGTGGAACGCATCGAACCGGTCGCGCAGCAGCTTGACCTGGGCGGCGATGTCAGTCATCAGGCTTACTCCTCTGAAATGAGATTCTTACCCTCAATTTTATAGCGTAGATAGGCTTGGATAAACTCGTTCAGGCGGCCATCCAGCACCGCATTGACGTTGCCGCTTTCATAATCGGTGCGATGATCTTTGACCATCTGGTAGGGGTGCAGCACGTAGGAGCGAATCTGATTGCCCCAACCGGCGTCCACGTTCTCGCCTTTCAGCGCGGCCATCTCTTCTTCCTGTTTCTGCCGCTCCATCTCGAAGATGCGTGCCTTCAGAATTTGCATAGCGCGTTCGCGGTTCTGCTTCTGGCTGCGCTGGTTCTGGCACTGGACGACAATACCCGTTGGAAGGTGGGTGATGCGCACGGCGGTATCGTTCTTCTGGACGTGCTGGCCGCCTGCGCCACCGGCGCGGTAGGTGTCGATGCGCAGATCGGTTTCGTTGATGTCGATGTCGATGTCTTCCTGAATATCCGGCCACAGCTCGACTTTGGCAAATGAGGTATGGCGGCGGCTGGCCGAGTCGAACGGGCTGAGGCGCACCAGACGGTGCACGCCGCGCTCGCTCTGAAGATAGCCGTAGGCATACTCGCCGCGCACGTCCAGGGTCACGCTCTTGATCCCCGCTTCTTCGCCGTCGCTGCGGTCAATCACTTCGATCTTATAGCCATTGTCTTCTGCCCAGCGCAGGTACATGCGCTCAAGCATCGCCGCCCAATCCTGCGAGTCGGTGCCGCCTGCGCCTGCATGGATCGCCAGGATCGCATTTTCCTGATCGTATGTGCCTGACAGCAGCGCCTGGAACGACATTCGTTCAACGATCGGCTGCAAGGTGTTCACTTCCTGGCTGAGATCATCGAGCAGACTGTCGTCATCGAACTGCGCCAGCTCAAGAGCATCGTTGATGCGGTTGGCAATCACGCGCCAGCGGCCTACTTCGTCCTTGAGGCGGGACATCTCCTGCATGATTTTCTGTGCGCCCTCCGGGTCATCCCAGATATTCGGGGCACTGGCCTGTTGTTCCAGCAATGCGGCGCGGGCTTCCTTCTGCGGGATGCCGAGTCGGGCTATCAGCCCATCAATCGTCGCCTTCATCTCTTTGAGCAGGCTGACAAGCTGTTCCATAGGATTTTCTCAGACTAGTTCTCGTCGAACAGGCTTTTGACAAAGATTTCGGGGTCAAACGACACCATATCGTACATGCCTTCGCCCAGGCCGATATACTGCACGGGGAGCTTGAGTTCATTGAAGATCGAAAAGACCATGCCCCCTTTGGCCGTGCTGTCCAGCTTGGTGACAATCACGCCGGTGACATCGACCATCTCGCGAAATTTCTGGGCCTGCTGGAGCGCGTTCTGGCCGGTGGTGCCGTCCAGCACCAGCAGCACTTCATGGGGCGCATCGGGCACGACCTTCGCAGACACTGCCTTCATTTTCGCCAGCTCACCCATCAGGTTGTAATTGGTGTGCAGCCGCCCGGCGGTATCGACAATCAGGATGTCCTTGCCACGCGCGTGAGCCGCTTCGGTGGCGTCGTAAACGACCGAGGCCGGGTCCGAGCCGGGCTGGTTGGCGATGACGGGTACATTGATGCGCTCGCCCCAGGCTTGCAGTTGTTCGATGGCGGCGGCGCGGAAGGTGTCGCCGGCTGCCAGGATAACCTTTCGTCCGCTGTTATTCAGCCGGTTGGCGAGTTTGGCAATCGAGGTGGTCTTGCCGGAACCATTCACGCCGACCACCAGGATAATGGACAGGGGCCGCCCGCTGATGTTCATGGGTGGCGGGGTTTCCAGCATCGCGGCCAGGACCGCGCGCAGGCCCTGCTGCAAATCGTCTGTGCGCCGATAACCCTGTTTGCGCAGCTCACTGAGCACATGCTGGGTGGTATCGACGCCGAGATCGGCCTGAATCAGAATGGCTTCGATTTCATCCCAGGTGTCTTCGTCGATGTCTGTACTGCCGAGCATGTCGGCAATGCGGCCAAAGAATGACCGGCGTGTCTTAGACAGTCCTTTGTTAAAAACACTCAATGGGAATAACTCCAGGGTTTAAGCAGGGTTATTGGAACAGAATCAGTATACACGTGCGATTGACCCAAAACAAGCCTGCGCACATGCGCTATAATGCAGGTTTGGGAGAGATGATTCATGACTGACCATCTGACACACCTGGACGAACACGGCGCGGCACGCATGGTCGATGTCGGTGCAAAACCAGATACGGAGCGCACCGCAGTGGCCGGGGGCGCGGTGTTTATGCATCCCGATACGCTGCGGTTGATCCGCGAGGGCGCGCTGAAAAAAGGCGATGTGCTGACGATTGCCAGGATCGCCGGGATCATGGCGGCCAAACGCACTTCCGAGCTGATTCCGCTGTGCCATCCGATCCCGCTGACGAGGATCGACGTGGAACTGAGCCTGGACGAAGCGGCCAGCGCGGTGCGCATCCGGGCCACGGCGCACACGATCGGCAAAACAGGTGTCGAGATGGAAGCGCTCACCGCGGTCAGTACCGCAGCCCTCACGATCTACGACATGGCAAAAGCAGTAGATCGGGCGATGCGCCTGAGCGATATTCGACTGCTGGAAAAACACGGCGGCCAACATGGAGATTATGTAGCGGAGGATGCGACGTGATGCAGGTCCAGATCTTGTTGTTTGCCACCCTCAAGGACATCGCCGGGCAGCCTAGACTGACGCTCACCCTGCCCGATGGACCGGCGACGGTGGCGGATGTGCGCCGCGCGCTGGTGGCACAGTACCCGAAGATGGAGGCCAACGTCGAAGCGGCCATCGCCGCCGTCAACGAGGAATACGCCCAGAACGACCAGGCGGTCAAGGCAGGGGATACGCTGGCATTTTTCCCGCCCGTCAGTGGGGGCGAGAGTGACTACCCCGAAATCTTCCGGCTGGCTGATGGCCCCATCGATCACGACGAATTAATCGCTGCGATCACGGTGCCGGAGACGGGGGCCGTGTGCGTCTTTAGCGGCATGGTCCGGGGCAAAACCCACAAAACCAGCGGCCTGCTAGAGACAGAGCACCTGGAATATGAAGCTTACGAGCCGATGGCGGTGGCGAAGATGCGCCAGGTTGCGGCGGAAATCCGCGAGCGCTGGCCGCTGGTCCAGGGAATCGCCATCGTGCAGCGCGTAGGTGCGCTGACGGTCGGGCAGAACACCATCCTGATTGCCTGCTCGTCCGGCCACCGCGACCAGGGCTGTTTTGAAGGTGCGCGCTATGGAATCGACCGGCTGAAAGAGATCGTTCCGGTCTGGAAAAAAGAGGTTGGACCGGATGGCTCGGCCTGGGTCGAGGGGCACTATATGCCGACTGCTGCCGATCGGCAGGCGGGTGAATAAGCCATTGCCAGGGACGTGCCCCATAGGGTACAACCCGTTCAATATTTACCTTAATTTTTACTAGGGGGACTGCATGAGACGAGTGGTCGTTACCGGTGTAGGTGCGATTTCGCCTCTGGGACATAACGTAGCGGATACATGGGAAG
>JAIOHO010000792.1 GCA_019912905.1 Anaerolineae bacterium | reverse complement strand
GTGAGAAGTTGCGCCGCAGGCTTTCCCCCGCAACATTAGGGATGGTTTTTTGGGGGCGAAATAGATAGAATATATGTTCTTAAACACACTCAAAACTGCACCCTGACCGCTCAATATCGGCGGCAAACACCACAGCATGTTATAACTACGATCGAGCGTGTTCGTTTTGAACAAGGAGCAGAGTGACCTATGACATGGCATCAAACCATCATCGTCGGCAACCTGGGCAGCGACCCGGAGCTGCGCTATCTGCAAAGCGGGGCGGCGGTCTGCTCGTTTAACGTCGCCGTGAACGAATCCTGGACCGACCGGCAGAGCAACGAGCGGCACGATAAGACCACCTGGTACCGGGTGAGCGCCTGGAACCAGCTTGGCGAGACCTGCAACCAGTACCTCGCGAAGGGCCGCCAGGTGATGATCATCGGCACGGTCGAGGCGCGCGGTTATGTGAATAATGCCGGGGAAGCCGCCGCCAGCCTGGAACTGCGGGCGCGGGATGTGCGTTTCCTGGGCGGGCGCGATGGAGCCACCAGCGGCGGACGCGGCGACTCTGGCAACTTTGCGCCACCGCCGGATGATGTGGGCGATATCCCGTTTTAGGTCCAACGTCATCAGTCCCAGGTCTTCAGCGAATGGAGCGAAGGCCGGCGTTTCCCTTGATTGATGCAAGCAGGTGAGCAGCGCGATCATGCTCACCTGTCTGCTAAGTTGGTGTGGCACAATTTCGCGCCCAAAACGCTGTTTTCGAGCCAACCACCTGGCCTGATCATGGAGATTTTGCCCGCTCTTTTAATATGATTCTGGCCGCTGGATAAGCTGATCTGCATGTCACGCTATTTGAAAACATCCGAGATTGCCAGGATCGTCGGGGTGCATCCCAATACGGTGCGCCTGTACGAAGCGAAGGGGTATTTGCCGCTGGTTCCTCGAAACAAGGCGGGTTATCGGTTGTTCACTCCCCGCCATCTGGATCATCTGCGCCTGGCACAACTTGCACTGAGCCTCCCGATTGCCGCCTTCCAGAAGGAACGGATTGAGCTGGTCCAATGCGCGGTGGACGACCCCGACCGGGCGATGCAGCTGGCGGAGGCGCATCTTCATCACGTGCGGTTGGAACGCACCCGGGCTGAGGCGGCTGCCGAGTTCCTGGAGCGCTGGGCGCATGGGCAGGTCCTGGATACGGCGAATCGGACCCTGAGCATCGGCCAGACCGCGATTCACCTGGGGGTTACAGCGGATCAACTGCGGAATTGGGATCGCAGCGGCCTGCTGGATGTGCCTCGTGATCCTGAAACCGGTTACCGCCTGTATGGAGCCGCCGAGATTGGGCGTCTGCGGGTGATCCGAATGCTGCGGCAGTCGGGATACAGTCTGATGGCAATCCTGCGGATGCTGCGGCGGTTTGATGCCGGGGAGATCGATGGCCTGCGCGAAGCCCTGGATACCCCCGGCGACCACGAAGCGGTGGAGACTGTGGCTGACCGCTGGTTGACGACCCTGGCAGAGCAGGAGCAGCGTGCTCAGGCGATCATCCGTCAGATCGCGGCGATGATTGCTGCCGGAGCCTGGCACAGCACCCCCTGAGCACAAACCCTCCATATGCTCACCAACCCCCTATGATGGAGACAGATGGCATGTCATCGCCAGAATTTCTCATCATTCAGGGAGGAAACCTCAATGAGCCTACAACCAGACCATCGGGACGAGCTAAAACAAATCGTTGAAGTGACATTAGCGGACGGAAGCCGAATCGAGATTGAGGTCTGCGGTAATGGACCGGCGCTGCTGCTGCCCGTCAATCCCCGGCCTGTCGAAGGGCAGCAGGCGGAACAAATGCGCCAGTACGGCGCTGACCCGGCCCTGGGTCAGAATCTGATTCAGGGATTGAGCGATATTTGTCGCGTCATCGCCTTTGACTATGAGGGGCATCTCCGGCACAGGCCGAGGCCGGAAACACTCACACCCGCCAATATCGTCAAAGACCTGCTGGCCGTGGCTGACGCCGCCCGCGCGAATCGCTTCGCCTATTATGGTTATTCCTGGCTCGCCATGATCGGGCTTCAGCTTGCGATCCGTACCGACCGCCTGATGGCGCTGGTCATGGGCGGCTTTCCGCCGATCCAGGGGCCGTATGCCGAGATGCTGCGCGTGACGACCGCCGCCTACGAGATGGCTGGCGGCATGCCGGGTGATGACGAATGGTCGGCAGCGGCGCTGTCGAAAGACGAAACGCAGCAGTACGTCACACTCTACCAGGCGCTGCAAGACTTCGACGACCGTGCCGCCCAGGCACAGGTCACCTGCCCGCGCCTGTGTTTCGTCGGCTCGGCAGATGAGATCCAATATGGCAAGAATTGGGGCGATGTCTACGTAAGCCTGGCGGAGCCGGTCGTGAGCGGACGCGCCCAACTGGAAGCTCTCGGCTGGGAGGTGCGCGTGCTGGACGGTCTCGATCACATGCAGGCCATGCAGGCCGCGCAGGTGGTGCCGGTCCTCCGGTCGTGGCTGCTGAACGTGCTGCTGCTGGAATAAAGCTTATGAATCGGCGGTCGACAGAGGACGCTGATGCTGGGCGAAAAAGGTCCAGATCACCTCGGTCGCATCAATGTCCCGGTTGATGGTCCCGGCAATCTGCGCCGGGAAATTGGCATCGCGGCCCGGCCAGTTGTGCCCACCGCCCAGCACGGCATAGATAATCACCGAGGCATCCGGCGGACAGGTCACGGTCAGGATGCGCACCCCGGTCCCGGGCGAGTCCCCGGACTCGGGCACTTCGTCGGTTTTGAGTTCCGACCCACAGCCGTTGAATTCTGCCCAGTAAGCCATCGTTTCGGGCACCGGGTAGGTGACGTATACGGTCCGTTCGCCGCGAGTGACGCTCAGGCCCTGCCAGGGGACGTTGTTGTCGGCAGTGCCGTGAATGAGCACGATGGGGGACTGCCCGGACTGGGCACAGATCTGGGTCATGCCGCCGAAACCGGATGCGGCAACCGAGGCATAAGCGGCAAAACGGGGTGAATTTTCACAGGCGATGCGCTCTGCCATGAAACCACCGTTGGAGAAGCCCGCGACGTACACCCGGGACAGGTCCACCGGGTAATCTTCGGCCAGATGATCGACCAGCCCGACCAGAAAGGCAGTGTCGTCCTGCGCATCGGGATAACCGGGCACGCCCTTCACGTAATCCCACTCGCCTTCGACTCCGTCGGGGTAGAGGGCAATGAAGCCTTCGCGGTCGGCCAGCTCATCGAAGCCTGTATAGACCGCCATCTGCTGGCCGGTACCGCCGCGTCCATGCAGGATGATGACCACCGGCGCAGGCTCGGCGAGGCCGGGCGGGACATGCAGCGTATAAGTGCGTTCCAGGTCCGCAAACGAAAACATCTGCACTTCCGGGGTGGCATCCTGGGCACGGGCCGGCGGGATCAGCCCCAGGAGTAGGATCAACAGGAGCATTCGGCGCATGAATTCCTCATCCGATTGGTTCGATCTGATGCGGATATTGTAGCGCATTCGCCTGCTGTTCCGAGAGCGAAAATTACAGGCACACGCGCTGACAAGGCGCATCAGGCAGGTCGTTCGCCCATTCACAAGCGGCTGATCAGCCAGTATAATACACTCCATCTCGCCCCGAATAACCGGGGCTTTTGTCTGAGGAGCAAGACTGATGGCAGTCGAAACCATCACGGATGGCGTGGTTGTCAGCCTCGCCTATGTGCTGTCTGTAGACGGCGAAGAAGTTGAACGCGCTGACCGGGACGATCCGCTCGACTACCTGCACGGCGCAAGCAATATCGTGCCCGGCCTGGAAGAACTGCTGGAAGGCAAACGCGTGGGCGATAAAGTGCATGCCACGCTGCCGCCCGACGTGGCCTACGGCGATTATGACCCGGAAGAAACAGATAAGTTCGAGCGCGAACTGCTGGAGATCGACATCGCGCTGGAAG
>JAIOHO010000791.1 GCA_019912905.1 Anaerolineae bacterium | reverse complement strand
CGCTGTTCTGGCTCGACCTGTACCTGACCGGCGCGGAGGAAGGCTTTCTCCCTCCGGCTCCCTTCGAACTGATCGAGCAGGACGACGACGGCCCGCTGCCGGAACGAGCCTATACGAAAGCCGAACTCCTGCCCTACGTGGCGGCCTGCCGCCAGCGATGCCAGGCGACGATCGAGGCCCTGACCGACGAGTCGTCTCAGCGGCGCTGTCGATTTAGCTGGGGGGAATGCAGCTTCCTGGAACTGCTGATCTACAACCTGCGCCACGTGCAGGAGCACACCGCCCAACTGAACCTGCTGCTTGGGCAGAAGGGGGTCTTCTCGCCGGACTACAAGACGCAGTTGAAGGACGAAACCGCCTGACCCGGCGTTCCGGGGAAACGGCGCAGACTGCATATCATAGAAACTGTAGGGAAGGGCCGATGTACCCTCCCGGCGGGCGACCACACCGGGTCGCCCCTACTATTCCCGGGAGAATGGACGGACACAAAAGGCTCTTGCGTCCTGATGGGAACTCCTGACTCAGAAACTCAGCACCCAGCACTCCGCACTTTTTCAACTGGACTTACAACTGCCAGAAGAGAGTCATCCCCACCAGCAGCATGACGAAGCAGACGACCGTCAGGCCCCAGCCGACGCGGAAGAAATCGCCAAAGGTGTAATTGCCAGGGCCGATCATGAGGATGTTAACCGGGTGGGCCAGCGGCGTGAAGAACGACGCCGAGCAGCCAATGGCGGCGGCCACGGCCATCGCCTGCGGGTTGGTCCCCATGTGCAGGGCCGCGCTGATGGCGATCGGGCCGGTCACCAGGGCGGTCACCTGCCCGCCCATGACCTGCGTGAGCAGCGCCGTCAGCAGGTAGACCCCGGCGGCCAGCCCCAGCGGACCAAACGGCGTCACCAGGGCAACGACCTGCCTGCCGACCAGTTCTGCCAGTCCGGTGTTGACCATCGCCAGGCTGACCGAGTACATCCCGGCGATGAGGAAGATGGCCTGCCATTCCATCGAGCGGTAGGCTTCTTCGATGCTGAGCAGGCCGATCAGGAAGACCACGATGGCCGCTGCCAGCATCGCCAGATACACCGGCACCCCGGCCAGCGACGCGCCAATCGCCGCCAGGATGATGGCTGTCGAGAGGGCGGCATCGCGTTTCTGGATGGGCTGGTCGCTGAGGTCCGGCTCCAGCACGATAAAGTCAGGGCTGTTGTGCAGACGTTTGAGGCCGGTGCGCGCGCCCACCATCAGCAGCGAGTCGCCCGGTTTCAGCTTCATATAAGCCACGTCGGTGCGGTAGCTGCGGCCTTCCCGCAGCAGCGCTACCCCGGTAAAACCGTACTGCTTGCGAAACTCCATGTCTTTGAGAGTCCTGTCTTCGGCAGCGGAGCGCGGGGCCAGCAGGACTTCGATCAGGGCGACACCGCGCGTGCTGATATGCTCGTCGCTGTCCTCGCGCCCCACTTCCACACCCAGTTGGATGAGTTGATTCATGCGTTCTTCGTTGCCGACCAGCAGCAGGTAATCGTCCGCGTGCAGCACCTGCTCGCGGTCCGGCGAGAACAGCGCCTGCTGCCCGCTCCAGATGGCGACGACCGCGATGCCGAGCCGCCGGATGCCGGACTGCTGAATCGTCTGGCCGATGATCGCTGACCCGGCAGGAATCCGCGCTTCCCACAGACGTTCGTTCAGCCGGTAGGCATCCTCCAGTTCGCTGGCCGTCTGCCGCACGAGGACCTGCTCCGGGTGCGGGGGCCGGTCGGGGAGCAGTCGCCTGCCCAGCAGACCCAGAAACAGGATACCGGCCAGGGCGATCAGGCCGCCCGTTGGCGTAAAATCGAGGATATTGAGCGGAGCCTGGGGCGGATTGGCAGTGGTCAGCAGGTCGCTGACGATGATGTTGGCGGTCGTGAAGTACGTCGCCACGCCCCCAAGCAAACTGCCATAGGCGACCGGAATGAGCAGTTTGCTCGGTTTGATCCCGGTGCGCCGGGCGACATCCATCGCCGTCGGCAGCAGCAGCGCCCCCGCCGCCAGGTTATTCATAAACAGCGACAGCAGCGCGGTGGTGGTCGTGAACAGGAAGATGAGCCGCCCCTCGGAATGCCCGCCAACGGCCAGAATGCGCCGCGCGATCCAGCGAGTCACCCCGGTTTTATCCAGGCAGCGGGTGATGATGAACAGGCTGAACAGCGTCACCACTACCGGCTGACTCAGACCGGAAATGGCTTTGATGACATCCCCCGGTGTGTTCGGCGCGCCGAGAATGCCCATCCCCAGGAACTGCGCCACGGCCAGGATCACCGTCATGAGCAGTGCGGCCACATCCACCCGCAGACGACCACGGACGACCAGATACAGCGGCACCAGCACGACGAGGACGACGAAGATCTGGGGAAGAGTCACGGCGAATTCCTTTTGCGTTGCGGATCAGGTAGGTCGCCGCAGACCGGCACAGGTCGGAAACGGCACATTCACAGCTTAACATTGCGGCTGCTATAATTCCAATACATCGTGCTCATAGCATCTATAACCTGACCTTATTATGACCATGAATCTCTATCTGCTGCGGGTCTTCGCGACGGTCGCCGAACATGGCAGCTTCAGCCAGGCCGCCCGCGCGCTGTATATCAGCCAGCCTGCCGTCTCCAAAGGCGTCCAGTCGCTGGAGCAGCAGATTGGGATGCGGCTGCTGGACCGGTCGCATCGCGACATCAGCCTCACCGAGGCGGGCCATCTGCTGTACGATTATGCCCAGCGCATCTTTGCTGCCGAGCGCGCCGCGGAAAGCGCGCTGGAACAGCTCAACGGCCTGGAGCGCGGGCATCTGGCGCTGGGGGCCAGCCATACCATCGGCACCTATCTGCTGCCGCCGCTGATGGGCCTGTTTCACCAACGCTATCCCGGCGTGCGCCTGTCGCTGGAAATTGCCAATACGCAGCAAATCCTCATCGACCTGCGCACCAGACCCCTGGACCTCGCCTTCGTCGAAGGGCCGGTCAGCGACGCCAATCTGGTGGTCGCGCCCTGGCGCACCGATCGACTGGTGGTGATCGCGCCGCC
>JAIOHO010000790.1 GCA_019912905.1 Anaerolineae bacterium | reverse complement strand
CAGTTCGGTATAGCGCGACCAGGGATGATGGGCCACCCACTCGCAGTCGGGATCGAGCAGTTCCGGCACGAACGAATTAAAGGTCCAGTCACCGCCCGCGCCGTGACAATCGACGGCCACGATTTCGGTGGCCCCGGCAGCCTTCGCCCCGCGCACCGCCGCGTTGATTTCTTCGGTGTACAGGCGGCGGCCTTCTTCATACAGGGACTTGCCGCCGGTGACCTGATCCCAGGTGACGATGCCGCTGACGCCTTCCATATCGGACATGATGAGCACACGCATACACCCTCCCGGTTTGTGTGCCAGGGACACGCAAGAGTTTCTTCCTATTGTAGTGCGATTTGTCCAACAGCGAGAATCACCCGTGCCCTGTTCTGACCGCTGCTGTGCGGGCTAGACATATCGCAAAAATCGCCGAAGCGAAGCCCAAGAGCTGATGCTAGACTGGAGGTGTTGGAATCTGGTCGAGGGAATTGATGACTAAGCTAGCACACTATATAAACGATGGGAACTGGTTAACTTTATACTCCTCAGATGAGCAAGGACATGCACTTTCGTTTCTGTACAACGTGATGATTTGGCTGGAGCGCGACCACGCTGATCGATTAGTGATTGAAAATCATCAAGTTGCCTGGTTCCGCAATGAAATACAAGTGGGAAGTTTCCCTCTCACGGTACCCCAGCCAACCCCACCATTTGTTATGCTTCTGAACGAAATGATCAGCCGTGATAAGGTGATTGGTGAGCATCTGAATCCCTCAATTGATCATCATAACGTTTACAGTTTTCGATCTTCAACGGATTAGTTGTGCGATCCGCTTTCAGGAATCCCGCCAAACAAGGAGCAGCCATCATGGAGTATCACCAGCTTTTTGCCACCTACAGTATTGCCGCCCGCGACCCGGAAACCGGCGCATTGGGCGTCGCCGTCCAGACTCACCAGATCGGAGTCGGGCGCATGGTGCCGTTCCTGCTGCCGGGCGTAGGCGCGGTGGCAACACAATCGCTGGTCAACGTCAGCTTTGGACCGCTGGGGCTGCAATTCCTGCGCGAAGGTTATGCGGCAGACCGCACGCTGGCGGCGCTGGTCGCCTCCGATGCCGAAGCCGCACGGCGTCAGGTCGCCGTCGTGGACCGCCAGGGCAACGCCGCAGCCCATACCGGCTCCGGCTGCATCCCTCACGCGGCTCATCACAGCGGGGCGGGCTACAGCGTGCAGGCCAACATGATGACCCGCGACACGGTGATTCCGGCGATGGCGGCGGCCTTCGAGCGAGCCAGCGGCGATCTGGCGGCGCGGATGCTGGCGGCGCTGCGGGCAGCGCAGGTCGAGGACGGCGACATTCGCGGGATGCAGTCCGCCGCACTCAAGGTGGTTTCGAGCGATCCGACCAGCCCGGCCTGGAGCGCGATTTACGATCTGCGCGTGGATGAACATGCCGAACCGCTGACTGAACTGGGACGACTGGTGCGGCTGCGGCACGCGCAGTTGGTCGATACGCAGGGCCATCAGGCATTGGATGCCGGTGATTCGGCTGAAGCGCTCGGTCTGTGGGCGCAGGCGCGCGCGGAAGCCCCGGACCTGGAGGAACTGGCTTTCTGGCAGGCGCTGGCCCTGGCCGACCAGCAGGATGATGTAGCCGGAGCGGTGGCGATTCTCGGCCCGGTGCTGGCGGCCCATCCCCGGCGGGCGCACTGGATCGACCTGATTACCCGACTGGGAATCTGCGGCTTCATCGACCACCCGGCGGCGGGCGAAGCACTGTGCGCGGCGCTGGAGTCGGCCTAGCCTGTTGGGGTTTTGTACGGTGAGCTGCGTATAACTAGGCGATGAATATCGTCGAGTAGATGAGGCTCTGCCGCCGACATGCTGAAATCGTCGAAGCTGCACTGGCGTCGTATTCCGTTCAATATGCTGCTTGCCCTGACCAATGCTTATGGCCTCAGCGTGGCTGGCTTTTTGCTGCTGCGTGCGCTGGTGGGCGAAAGCTGGAGTTTAATCGCCCTGTTTAACAGCGGGGCGCATCTGCTGTTTTTGCCGGCGATGCTGCTGCTGCCGGTGGCCCTGCTGCTGCGACGTCGGACTACCTGTTTGCTGCTGTCCCCGGCGCTGCTGGCGTTTGCACTCGGCTACGGCAGTTCGTTTATGCCGCGCACGGCTCAGGCGTCGCCGGGTTCGGTGCGCCTGCC
>JAIOHO010000789.1 GCA_019912905.1 Anaerolineae bacterium | reverse complement strand
GCATACACTCTGGAGAACGATACCGGCCCGGATGACGCCAATCATTCGACGCGGGGGATGTTTGTGCTGTATGAACCCGGGCGGACCGGTGCAGGCCGGGTGAGCGGCCACCAACTGATGGATATAGCGCCCTCCCTGCTGGACCGGATGGGACTTCGACCGCCGGGTGTGATGCAGGGCCGGGTCATCGAATCAAAAACCGGGACCTGACATCCCGGTTTTTCTCTATCCAGACGCTGATGCGGATTATGCCGCGGCGGGCGCAGCGGATTCCCGTCTGCGGCGGAGCCACTTCTCGATTTCCACGGCAAACAGGATCAGAGAGGCCAGGGCGATAGCCAGCAGCAGTTCGTTGGCCGCCAGCGCCGAGGTCTCGAAGGTGCGCTGCAGGAAGGGCACGTAAATCACCGCGAGCTGCAACAGGAAGGTCGATAGGACGGCCACCAGCAGGATATAATTCTTGCTGAATCCCTCTTTGAAAAATGATTCCTTATCGCCGCGATGGATCGCCATTACGTGGAAAATCTGGCCCAGGGCGAGGACGCTGAACGCCAGTGTGCGTGGGATCTGCTCAGCGGCTCCGAGGACACCTCCGCTGCCGGATTCTGCGGTGGCGGCTTCATTTTCATGCGCCAGCAGAAGCGTCGTTCGTTGGGCAGGTGACAGCGTATCCCAATCCTGCTGGACCAGATCGGCCTGGTGCTCGCCGATGATGCTCATCACCTGGGCGCGGTCAAGGTGTTCGAGGCCGAGTGTTTCGCTGAGGGGGTCCATTCGGTGCGATGCATAGCCGAAAATGTAGGCGGTCAGCGTGATGGCGGTCAGTAAGAGCGAGACCCACAGAATATGGCGGTCCATGCCCCCGGCAAAGATGCTTTCGGTGCGCGGGCGCGGTGTGCGCTTCATGACCCCGGTTTCTGCTGGTTCGAAGCCTACGGCGATGGCGGGCAGGCCATCCGTGACGAGATTGACCCACAGAATCTGAATCGCCAGCAGGGGAATCTTCAGTCCGGCGATGAGGGCGATAAACATGACCAGGATTTCGCCAACGTTGGAGCTGAGCAGATATTTGATGAATTTGCGGATATTGTCGTAGATAACCCGGCCTTCTTCGATGGCGTTGACGATGGACGCAAAGTTATCGTCCGTGAGCACCATCTCGGCTGCACCTTTGCTGACGTCGGTGCCGGTGATGCCCATGGCGACGCCGATGTCCGCCTGTTTGAGCGCCGGGGCGTCGTTGACTCCGTCGCCGGTCATTGCCACGATTTCGTTTTGCGATTGGAGCAGCTGGACGAGGCGCAGCTTGTGCTCCGGCGAAACGCGCGCAAAGGCCGACGTGGTTTTGAGCGCTTCCAGAATTTGCTCATCGCTCATGTCGTCGAGCTGCGTGCCGGTAATTGCCTTTTCACCCTCGTTCAAGATACCCAGGTCACGCGCGATCGTTTCCGCAGTCAGCGCGTGATCGCCTGTGATCATGATGCTGCGGATTCCCGCCTGGCGAGCTTTCTTCACGGCTTCTTTGGCTTCGGGCCGCGCAGGGTCGAGGATGCCGACCAGTCCCAGCAGATGTAGGTTGCGCTCGATTTCGGGCGTCATTTCTTCCGGCACCTGGTCGATTGGGCGATAGGCCACGCCCAGCACGCGCAGCCCTTTGGCTGCCATTTCGTTAATTTCCGTGAACCAGAGCTGCCGCCGCTCCTCGGTCAGTTCAATCGAGCCATGCGGGGCCGCTTCGTGGGTGGCCCATTTGACCAGTTGATCGGGAGCGCCTTTGGTAATCGAAATATAAGGCGTATCGGGGAAGATTTCCGCCGCTTCTCCGGTGGCGACTTCGTGCATGGTCGTCATGGCTTTGCGTTCGCTGCTGAACGGCAGTTCGGCCACTCGCGGCAGGTCCTGTTCGAGGATTTCCCGGGTGACACCTGCCTTCTGAGCGGCGACCAACAGTGCGCCCTCGGTCGTGTCGCCGACCACGCTGAGGCTGTTTGGGCTGCCGTTCTCCTGAAGATGGGCGTTCGTCGAAAGGGCAAAAGCCTCGACAATGCGCGTCACCGTCAGGTTGCGGCTGCCGCTGTCGGTTTTGGTAATGCTGGGCAGTGTATCATCACCTACGTGAAGCTTACCCTCAACTGAGTAACCGGTCCCGGAAATCGACACGTTCTCATGATAGGGGAGGGCAATCGAAGTCGCCGTCATCTCATTTTTGGTGAGCGTGCCGGTCTTGTCTGAGCAGATGATGGTGACGGAACCGAGTGTTTCGACCGCCGGGAGCCGCCGAATCAAGGCATGGCGTCGGACCATGCGGCCCGCCCCCAGCGAAAGGCTGATGGTAATCAACGCGGGGAGTCCTTCGGGCACCGCCGCGACTGCCAGGCTGATGGAAGTCAGGAACATATCCTGAACAGGAATGCCGCGTAGCACGCCGGCCACAAACACGATGGCGACGATGACCCCGGCACCGATGGCGAGGGTTTTGCCTAACTGGTTGAGGCGCTGTTGCAGGGGGGTGATGCCCTGTTCGACCTGGAGCAGCATCGCCGCAATGTTGCCCAGTTCGGTCTGGAGACCGATTTGGGTGACGACCATCGTCCCACGCCCGTAATTGACGGATGTCCCCATATAGACCATATTGGTGCGATCGCCCAGGGGGGTATTGCCCTCGCCTTCGAGCGTGCGCGTATTCTTTCCAGAGGGCACTGACTCGCCGGTCAGGGCCGCCTCTTCAATCTGTAGGTTGACCGACTCGATTAAACGGCCATCCGCCGGGATGCGATCGCCTTCCTGGAGCAGCACGACGTCGCCGGGGACCAGTTCTTCCGCGCTGATCTGCTGAACGCTGCCGCCGCGTCGAACACGGACCAGGGGAACCTGCATGGCGCTGAGGGCTGCCAGTGCGCGTTCGGCCTGATATTCCTGATAGACGCCCAGGACCGCGTTGAGGATGACGATGGCGAGGATGACGACGACATCTTTGACATCGCCGAAAAAGAACGAAATCACGGCGGCCACAATCAGGATGATGACCATCAGGTCGGTAAACTGGCCGAGGATCAGCTGAACCCAGTTGGTGCCCTCATCGGTGGGCAGTGCATTACGCCCGTGCTTCTCCTGCCGCCGCGTGATTTCTTCTGCGCTCAGGCCGGAGTCTGGGCTGGTGTTAAGCTCATGAAGCGTCTGCTCGACGCCAAGCCTGTAGAATTCTGGCATGTGAAAACCTCGTACCGGTGCTTGATTATGATTTATTATAGGCGGATCATGTAGGCAAATTGTTTGAGATCTGGCATGTTGCCTGTATGAATCTACCCCTATCTCGGGTGTCTGCCGCAAAACCCCCAATAATGAGGGGGTGACTGCACGTCGATTTGTCGATGATGCGGCTTGGGTCGGGAGGACAGGAGGGCAGCGCATCGTAAAAAAATGGCGCTGCTCCTGGGAAAGCAGCGCCAGCGCCAATGATCAGAAAAGCCGGGTTACATCATACTCTGCATCAGCTTTTCGAGGGATTCCCTTGAAGGCCGCATCTTGTCGGCACTCAGGAGCGCCAGCGGCGTGTCGGTAATATTCACCGTCTCAGCCAGCGTCATCCGGGGTTCTTCGTAGTACAGCAGGCCGGTCAGGAACATTTGATCGCGCTGCACTTCTTCGAGCGTTTCAATCGCCTTCGCGCGGCTGCGTGGATCGTAGTCGGGGTCGATCTTTTTCAGGCGGATGTACGAGCCATCGTGCAACTCCACCTCAATGATTTCACCTTCCTGGTAATCACCGACGGTAATTTCGCCGCGAGCCTGGACGAAATCCGGCATGAGCAGTTCGAGTTCATGCAGGGGGTGTTCGTGCTCTTTGCCGTAGGGATAACTCTTGGTGGAATTGGGGGAGTTGTTGAAGGTCACGCACGGGCTGATGATGTCGAGCACCGCCGTGCCCTTGTGCGCCAGCGCTGCTTTGAGCAGGGTCTGAACTTGGCTTGGATCGCCGGAGAAACTGCGGGCGACGAACGTGCAGCCGCCGATAATCGCTTCAAGCGCCAGGTCGATGGGCGGCAGTTCGTTTTTGCCGTAATACTTCAGGATCTGACCCTGGTCGGCGGTCGCGGAGAACTGCCCTTTGGTCAGGCCGTAGACACCGTTGTTCTCGATGATGTAAACCATCGGCACATTGCGGCGCACCATATGCTTGAACTGACCCAGGCCGATGCTGCCGCTGTCGCCATCCCCGCTGACGCCGACCGCAATGAGTTCCGTGTTCGCGGTCGTCGCGCCGGTGGCAACCGAAGGCATACGGCCATGAATGGCGTTGAAGGCGTGTGAGCGCCCCAGGAAATAGGCGGGTGTCTTACTGGAGCAGCCGATGCCGCTCAGTTTGATCACTTTGTGCTGAGGCAGGCCGACTTCGTAAGCGATACTGATAATCTGGTTGGCAATCGAGTCGTGGCCGCAGCCTGGGCACAGGGTACTCTTGCCGCCTTTGTAATCGTTACGGGTTAATCCCAGTGCATTCGTGTTTGCCATGTTACTTGCGCTCCTCTCGCAAGATGCTTTCGTGGACGAAGCGGGGGGTCATGGGAAGACCGTCGCCCGATCGCAGTGATTTCACGTGGGTGGTATCCTGCTGGATTTCCATGTTGCTCAGTTGGGCCATCTGGCCGTCGAAGTTATTTTCGATGATATAGACGTGCTCATGGCCGAGCACGAAG
>JAIOHO010000002.1 GCA_019912905.1 Anaerolineae bacterium | reverse complement strand
ATACCAAGCAGATCCTCGACGAGTGGGTGCCCATCGGCCAGACGACCGGCACGCATCTGAACTCGATCTTCCCGGCCCTCAACGAAATTGAGGGCGAAGGCGTTATGCAGACGCTGACGCAGGACATTCTGCTGGGCAAAGATGCAACCGAGTCCTTGCAGAGGGCAGCGGATCGGATCAAGGCCATCGTCGAAGGCTAACTAAGCTAGAGCCTGCAAGCAAGGAAGTAGGGGCTTCACGTCCCTGCTTCCGGCCACCTAGAAGCATATGGGATAAGGTATTGCGATGAATCCAAGAGCGGTTCCGTTTGATCTCAAGAGCCTGGTCTTTGGTCGGCAGGCTGGCAGGGCACGGATGCTGCCCTATCTGTTCCTTATCCCATCTCTTGCTTTAATCATCTTGATTCAGTTTTACCCCTTTGCGACGGGCGTCTCATACAGCCTGCGCGAAGGCTCCTTGCTCAAGCTGGAAGACTTCGTCGGCTTACAGAATTATCAGAAACTGCCAGGAATCGCCGATTTTTGGCGCGCGCTCGGTTTCAGCGGCCTTTTTGCGCTAACGAATGTGGTCGGCAGTTACCTGCTTGGCCTTGGCCTGGCCTTGCTGCTGAATCTGGATATTCCGGGTCGAAAATTCTTCCGGATTGCGCTGCTAATTCCCTGGATTTTACCTTCCATCGTGTCCGTGATTAGCTGGCGCTGGATGATTGCGGATCAGTACGGACTGGTCAATATGGGCTTAAAACTGGTCGGTATGAACCCGATCTATTTCCTGAGCACAGAAAACTGGGCCAGCGTCTCTGTGATTGTCGTCAAGATCTGGCGCAGTTATCCGTTTATGATGATTTCTTGTCTGGCAGCGCTCCAGGCTATCGATCGTGAGTTGTATGAAGCGGCCTCAATCGATGGCGCTGGGCGCTGGCAGCTTTTCCGCTTCATCACCTTTCCACACATTAAGAACGTCTCCATCGTACTCTGGATTCTCATGACGATCTATTCAATCAATGACTTTGATACCATCTGGTTGCTGACGATGGGTGGTCCATCCTATGCAACCGAGAATCTGATTATTCTGGCTTATCGCTACACTTTCGGCGCAAACAAGGTTGGCATGGGATCAACGATCGCGGTCATTACCCTGCTTATCCTGTTAGTCCTTGGCACCTTTATGCTGAATCGGCAGAGTAAGACAGCCTTTGATCAGGAATGAGGAGGGCGCGGATGCATCGCCATAGACAACTGAAACGCACACTATTGTTTTTGCTGGTCCTATTCATCGTGATTTTCCTGAATTTGCCTGTGATTGTGACCGTCTTAAATTCGTTTAAGGCGACGACGGCCATTCTGAGTGAAACGAATATTATTCCGTCACAGCCAACCCTGGAGAATTATGAGCGTGTCAGCCAGCAGACTCCTTACTGGACGTGGTTCAAAAACAGTATGATTGTGACGGGCGGCGCGACTCTGCTGTGCATCCTGTCCGCGACTCTGGCCGGTTATGCTCTGTCGCGGTTCCGGCTTGTCCTCTTGACGGTTTACTCGCGTTCACTGCTCATGTTGCAGACTTTTCCGCTTATTCTGGCCCTGATTCCGCTGTTCATTCTGTTTCGAGATCTCAAGCTGGTGAATACTTATCTGGGTCCCATTCTCATCTATGCAGTCGCCCAGTTACCGTTCGCCACGTGGATGTTTAAGTCGTTTTTCGATGCGATTCCCAAAGAGCTTGAAGAAGCCGCCGTGATCGATGGATGCAGCCAGATCAAGGCGTTCCGTTTGATTGTGCTGCCGCTCAGTGGGCCAGCGATTGCAGCAGTCACGATTTTTGCCTTCTTGTTTGTGTACAACGAGTTTTTCATCGCCAACATCTTTTTGCGCAAGGAAGAACTCATGACTATTCCCGTGGGTATCCAGATGTTCATTCAGCAGTTTGGCGCGGACTGGGGCAGCCTGATGGCTGCGGCTACCCTGGCAATGCTGCCTACACTGATCTTCTTCATGTTCGTCGAAAAGTATATTGTTCACCTCGCTGTAGGTGGTGCTGTCAAAGGATAAAGAAGATGAAACAATTTCGTGTCGGGATTGTGGGCTGTGGAGAGGCTGCACAGATTCTCCATCTCCCCAGTCTTTATCAGCTTGCGGATCAGTTCGCCGTCACAGCCCTGTGCGACGTCAGTCCAGTCGTGATGGGGGGGGTCGGGGATCACTGGCAGGTGCCAAAACGCTTTGCAGACTATCACGAACTGGTTCAGCAGGATGACGTGGATGTCGTGCTGATTGCCAATCCGAATGCCTATCATGCGGATGTCACCCTGGCTGCGGTCGAAGCTGGGAAGCACGTGCTGGTCGAAAAACCGATGTGCATCACGCTGCGGGAGGCGGACGCGATCATCGCGGCTCGTCAGAAGGCGAATGTGGTCGTGCAGGTCGGCTATATGCGTCGCTATGCGCCCGCCTTTGTCCGCGCCTGCGAGCTGGTCCGGCAGATGGAGAAAATCTGCCTGGCCCGGGTGCATGATGTCATTGGACACAATGCACTCATCATCGAACCGACTTCGCGGGTCATTCGCGGAACCGATATTCCAAAAGATGTGCTGGCAGAAGCATCGGCCATCCAGAACCGGCTGATTGTCGAAGCGATCGGCGACGCGCCAGCTCCTATCAAATCAGCCTACTCGCTGCTGTTAGGTCTGAGCAGCCACGACATTTCCGCCATGCGCGAGTTGTTGGGAATGCCCAATGGGGTGCTCTATGCGGCTCAGCGCCAGGGCGGTCTCTATCTCTCGGCGGCCTTTGATTACGGGTCCTACGTATGCCAGTTTGAAACGGGAGTCGATGACCTCCCGCGCTTTGATGCCAGTCTGGAAGTCTACGGCAGCGATCAGGTGCTGCGAGTGGTCTATGATACGCCTTACGTGCGTAACCTGCCCATCCGGTTGGTGGTCACGCGCGCCAACGAACACGGCGTCACCGAGCAGCACGAACATCCCAGCTGGGGCGATGCCTTCCTGATCGAGTGGCAGGCATTCTATGACAACATTGTGAACCATCAGGACCCCAAGACCTCTGCGGAAGACTTCCGCCAGGACCTGGTGCTGTTCCAGCAGATGATTGAACGTATGCGCTGAGGAGTCGGCTGCCCCATGCCTGACTATGCTGCGAGTTGAAAGCGCAATTGAGACTGAGCAGTTTATTCGGCACAGATCGTTGAAAAGTCCGCAACACAAAATTCAAGAGTTGCGGAAACCACAGAAAATCTGACAAGGCCTTGCCGACATTCTTCTGGAGTGGGGGATTGGCAAGGCACTTGTCTATATGGCGAACAGGATCATGAGGCTCCATTACGCGGGAACCGTAGAGTGGCGAGGATCTGACTGAGAGCGATTACATTCTCCTCGCTTACGGCTTTGAAAATCAGCCCGGAGCCGTTGTGCTCAAACTTGACCCGCACGAAGCGTAAGCCTGTTTTCACCTCTTTGCCGGATATTCGTGGTGTGTCTCGACCAACGATGCGAATCCTCGTGGCCCCGCGCTCACTCGCCTTGAAAGGACGCTGTTTTCTGGACGCAGACCAGATTAGTCAGGCCATTGGCCTGGCAACGCAGCACTCGAATTGTCACCGCCAGCCTTACCAGTGGCGACGGGTGTTTAGTTGAATTCCTTGCCGAATGAAGGACTAACTCGCGGTTGGTTCGTAAGTCAGCAGAATCGCGCCGGACTTAAAGGGATGCGTCTTCGTCATAGTCAGATCGGCCTTTTGGGGCAGGCCCTTGAACAGGGAGGTGCCCTCTCCCAGCACGACCGGATTCACCACAATCTGGAACTCGTCAATCAGACCCGCCTGCATCAGGCTCACGCATAAGGTGTTGCTGCCGAACATGGCGATGGTTTTACCAGGTTGTTCTTTGAGTCTTCTGACCTCTGCAACCACCTCCTCGTGCAGGACGGTCACGTGGCTCCAGCCGGGATCAAAGGACTGGTGGCTGGCGACCACTTTCTGTCGCTCGTTCATAAATCTGGCGATTTCGGGCTGAAGCGCTTCGCCTTCCGGCGTGGACCAGAACTTCATCATTTCATATGTTTTGTGCCCGAACAGCAGCGTATCGACTTCCTGACTCTCTCGTGAGGAGAACGCTTCAAAGTCGTTGTGGAACATGGAGATATCATGACTTGCGTCTTCCACGTAACCATCCAGGCTGATGTTCATGAACAGAAATATTCTTCTCATGGCTGTTTTCCCTCTCCCCATCACATCACACCGGTAGATATAGAATATTCGTTCTATTCCAGAAGTCAAGTACAAATTTTTCGGGGTCAGAAATCTCACGATAGCGGTAGGCTGCGCACGGGCAGTCATGCTATAGTGGAACTCAACGATCAAAAAGACCGCAGAGACTAAAAATGAAATATGCCGCCTGCGTTGTGATGATGATGGTGCTGTGGGCTGGTTCCCCCGGCTTCGCTCAGGAGACATCACCGACTCTGAGCGAAGCGGGTGGCGCGCAGCTCGCGCAGGCCATCAGCACCCCCCTAATGAGCTTCGCCTTTGAGGGCAGCGCAGCGCTGGCGGTGACCGGGTTGGACAGCTTTGCGCTGAATGCCAGCGTCTCGGGTTCTGGCGCGGTCGATCTGGCTGCCCACGCGCTCCGCCTCACCCTGGACGGGCCGCTGGTGCTCGGCAGCACCCAGGCCATCCCGGTCAGTGCCGAAATACGCCTGCTGAACGACGTCCTGTACCTCAACCCTGTCGATGGCTGGCAGGCGCGCGAAGACGCGCCGACAGCGATTGCCTCGGTGATTGGCGAGTTCACCGGGCTGAGCGCCGACACGCAGGCGCTCGCCGCCTGGAATCTGATAGATATTGATGGCTTAAATGGCTTGCTTACAGCACTTGCTGCCGCCGACTCGTCCACCTTCATAACGGCGGAACGGCTCGATGATGAAGGACGGAGCG
>JAIOHO010000788.1 GCA_019912905.1 Anaerolineae bacterium | reverse complement strand
GATCTTGAGGCTGCGGCCAAAGAGCCAATAGCTGACGGTGGCTCCGGCGATGACCAGCGAAATGCCCGAAGCAAACGAACTCACCAGGAAAAACACCGGCAGCAGCATCGAATACCACAGCGGGTGCAGGCGCGGCGACATGATGACGAACATCGTCCCCAGCGAAGATTGATGCATGGTAGACAGCGTCACCCCGACGATGACAATCGGGATGGTGTATTTTTTGATCGTCGGCAGGAGGCGCCGCCAGCGTGACTTTTCCAGCAGCACCGGGCTGAGTTCATAAAACAGGATCGTGGAATAGGCGGCGATACACCAGCTCACTTCGAGCAGTGCTGAACTGAAGTTGGGGTGCAGGAACACGTTGTAAAAGCGGTCCCAACGGCCCAGGTCGAACAGCAGGATGACCAGCACGGAGCTGTATCCCAGCAGCCCGGCCAGCACCGTCGGGCGCACCGCCGCGTGCAGGTTCTCAAACTGAAAGACGTATACCAGCGCCGCCAGGGTAAAAGCTCCGCCAGACAGCGCCACAGTCGCCAGGTCAAAGCTGATCCAGACACCCCACGGGAACGCCTTGGTCAGGTTGGTGGTCACGCCAAGCCCGGCGTACATCCGGTAGACCCCGACGCTGAGGCCAAGCGCGCTGATCCCTGCCAGAATGAAAATAAACTTTGGCATGGTGCGCAGTTCATGAAACACTCTACGAAGCATGGTCATTTTCCTCTCCGGCAGCGACCTTTGCCTGTTCAGCCAGGCGGCGCTCTTCCTCGGCTTCTTCTCTCTGATGTTTGATCGTCAGGTAAGCCCCGGATAACCCCACCAGCATCGCCCCGGCGACCAGCGGCGTACCTTCCGTCACCAGCCGGTTGGAATATGCCGGTGACGTGGTGCCTGCGATTGGGAAGCCCAGTTCCTCGAACGGGACCGGCGAGATATACAGCGTGGCCGTGCCGCCGTTTTCCTCTTCACCATAGACATGATTGACGTACTTGCCCGGGTTCTCGTTGATCAGCCGGTGCGCCTCGGCCAGCATATCCTCGTACTTGCCGAATTTGATCGCCCCAGTCGGGCAGGTCGCAGCGCAGGCTGGCTGCTGGCCCTCTTCCAGGCGGGAGAAACACATGTCACATTTAACCACCAGCGGGAAGCGCTCTTCCCATTCGTAATTCGGCACTTCAAAGGGACAGGCGTACATGCAGTAGCGGCAGCCGATGCACACGTCACGGTCGTAAGTCACGATGCCGTCGTCCGTGCGCTGGAGCGCCCCCACCGTGCAGGCCGAGACGCACGAGGGGTCCTTGCAGTGCATACAGTGATAGGGAGCCGTAAATCGCGCCAGATCGGGGTAGGTTCCCGTCACACCCGTTTCTTTTATCCAGATGCGCGTGGTTTCCATCGAGACGTTGTTCTCGACGCTGCACGAAACCATGCACGAACGGCAGTCGATACACAGTGAGGCGTCAATCAAAAAACCGTAACGTGGAGCGTGAATATCGTGAGCCACAATCTTATACCTTTCTGACCGTTACGAACGTTTGACTGAGCGCCTGGCTGCCGCTGGCAGGGTCGGTATAAGTGACGTGCAGCACCGAATCGCTGGCCCCCACACCATAAGCAGTGGTCAGCCCCTTGGAGAGGTGGCCGAAGCCGGGGGTGAGGTAAACACAGTCAGGCCGGATGCCGGGCGTCACGTTCAGTTGGATATGGATTGCACCCACTTCGCTGGTCACTTCGACCCAGTCACCATCGGCAAACCCGCGATCCTCGGCGACTTTGTCGTTGAGCCACAGGCGCGGTTCGTCGGCATATTTGTGCAGAAGCTGGTTGTTCTGGGAAGCAAATTGAGTCGCCTGGGCCACCTTGCCGGTGAGCAGGTAAAACTGGCCCTGCGGCGGCTGGGGTGGAGCCTGCCAGACGGGTACACCCGGAAAGCCGACACGATCCAGCGTATCCGAGAACAATTCGATTTTGCCGCTGGGGGTATTCCAGGTGAAGCCCGGTTCCTCCTCGGCAGCCGGCAGTTCGACGTAGCCCTTTGACCGGATCTCGTCGAGGGTTACGCCGAGCGGCGCTAACTGCTGACGGATGTAATCTTCTTCATCCGTATACTGGAAGTAATCGCCCAGGCCGAGCCGTTCCCCCAACTGCTTGTAGATCCACAGGGCCGATTTCGCTTCTCCCTGTGGTTCAATGACCGGCTGGCGCAGAAACACTTTATCGCCTACCGGCAGCAGCGGATCGTAGCGCTCCAGATAAGACGCTTCCGGCAGGACGACATCCGAGAACCAGGCCGTATCGTTCAGAAAAATATCGACCGTCGCGATAAAGTCCATTTTGTCGAAGGCTTGCAGCGTCCTGTTGCGGTCGGGCAGCGACATCACCGGGTTCTGGCGGGCGATGAACCAGCCGTGCGCCTGGTAAGGTTGGCCGCTGACGACGCTATCGCGCAGTTCCTGAAAGACGCCCAGCTTGAAGGGTACGACCGGATACTTGTGGGGAACCCCATCCAGCCGTTGTGCGGAGACGCGGGGATAGGGGGGCTGGGGCGGTGTGCCGAGCGCACCGCTCGATTCGCCGCCAGAAGCTTTCATTGTCACGTTCCAGTTGCCCACCAGCGCATTCAGGATGGCGATCGCGCGTTGAGTCTGGAAGGAGTTGATAAAGTTGGATGTGCGCCAGCCGTTATGAGCCAGCGCATGCGGGGCAGCGGCGGCGAATTCCTGCGCGATCCGGCGGATTGTGTCGGCAGGAATCTCCGTGATGGACGCGGCCCATTCCGGTGTATACGGCTGCACTTCCTGCGCCAGTTGATCGAACCCGAGGGTGTAGCTCTGGACGAAGGACTGGTTGTACAGCCGGTCGCCGATGATGACGTTCAGCAGCGCCAGGTGGAAGGCCAGATCGGTGCCCGGTTTGATAGGCAGCCATTCGGTCGCCTTCGCTGCCGTCTTGGTGAAGCGCGGGTCGAGATAAACCACCTTCACGCCGCGCGCAATCGCATCACTCAGCTCGCCCGTTTCGGAAGTCGAAATCGCCTCCATCAGGTTACGGCCTGTCAGGATGACGTATTGAAGCTGGTCATCATAGATGCGCTCCGGTTCCTCCATGCCGTAGGTCATCTGGTTGGCGACGATCATGGCATTGAAGCACAGACTGCGCTGCGTGCCGTAATTGGGTGAACCATAGGCATACAGCAGGTTCTCGAACTGCACCTGGCTCAGATTGTGCGTAGAGGAAAAGACCATCGCCTCTGGCCCATAGGTGTCCTTGATCTGCTGCATGCTTCGGGCGGTCAGGTCCAGCGCTTCGTCCCACGATGCCTGGCGGAAGCGCCCTTCCCCACGTTTTCCCACACGGATGAGCGGAGTCAGCACCCGGTCCGGGTCATAGGTATTCATCAGGCCGGATTGACCGCGCACGCAAAGATGGCCCCGGGAATGAGGATGATCGGGGTTGCCATCCAGCTTGACGACGCGGCCATCCCTGACTTTGGCGATCAGCCCGCAGCGCCAGACGCACATCTCGCACATGCTGGGGATATACCCGTTACCGCTGGCGGTGAGCATCCCGGCTTCTATAGCGGCCTGCGCTACCACTGGCGGCAGCATCTCGCCCAGCGTCAGCGCGCCAGCCGTAATCGCGCTTAGTTTTAAGAAGTTTCGTCTCGTTAAAGTTTGGGACATCGAAATCTCCAGTCTTC
>JAIOHO010000787.1 GCA_019912905.1 Anaerolineae bacterium | reverse complement strand
TGCGGGTTGGGTTTGTCCGAGAAGCCAAAGCCGAGGAAGTCGAACAGCACCACGCGGTACTGATCCGTCAGCAGGGGCAGCAGCCGGGCGTAATCGTAGCTGGCGGTGGGGAATCCGTGCAGCACCAGCAGCGGCGGCCCCTTGCCTTCGATCCGCACAAAGATGCGCTGGCCGCGCAGCGTCAGCCACGTACCCGCCTGCCGCCACTGATCGAGCGTGGTTGATTCAGGCATCAGCTGCTGCTGCTCCGGCGTTTGACTTTAGGCGCTTCCGTGAGCCGCTCCTCAAAGGCGGGTTCGTCGGCGAGGTGGTCATAAGCATCTGCGCCGTAGTATTCTTGGGATTCCTCGTAATAGACCGGTCGGCTGCGGACTTCCCGTTCATACTCGCGTTCGAGCGCGGTTTCCAGCGCCTGATCCTCGCTCTCACTCATGCGATAGCGGACGTAGTGGAAGATCAGGAAAAAGGCCCACAGCAGGGTAAATGCGATCACCTGCCCGGTATAAGGTTCCCGCCAGCGATAGGCCCAGTCATTCAGGCTGGCGAGCCAGCTAATCCAGGCCGTGCCCAGGATCAGGATAAAGGCAAACAGGTGCGTCATCAGGCGATTGCGCCGCCGGTAGCGCCGCTTGACGCGCCGGTAAATTTCGCGTTCGCGCGCCGTTTCAAATTCCGGGGGCCGCCCATTGATTAGCAGAATCAGGCTGCGAAACAACCAGCCGAGAGCACGGAAGGGGGCTTTCACCGCCCAGAGCGTCACGCGCCACAATCCGCGCGCCGGGGCAACGACCCCGAACCGGAAGCAGAAGGCGACGGCTCGCCAGAGGAATCTCAACAGGTGACTGAACCAGGACTCCCGGGAATCCTCGTTTTTGCGTTTGCGTGGCCGTGCGTCCGCGTCCATGCCCTCATCCTCGCTGCATGATCTCCAGATAAATTATTGCATAGAAATGCGTCTGAAACGCGACTCAGGCGGTATTCCGGCGTATAATAGGGTAAATTCAAAATCGATGTAGGGTCAGGGAGGAAAATAACGATGTTTGGTGTCCCGCAATCGGTTCCGCAAAGCGCGGTTCAGCCGCGCGTCGAAGTCCGTCCGCTGCTGAAGCAGATTTATATGTGGATGACGCTGGGCCTGCTGGTGACGACCGGCGTCAGCGTGGCGGTCTACAACATCCCGGCGGTGTTACAGGTCGTGATGAATCCAGCGGTATTCATGGTCGCCATCATCGGCGAACTGGCGCTGGTGTTCGGCCTCAGCCTGGCGATCCGAAAATTATCGGCGGGCGTGGCAATCGCGATGTTCTTCGTCTATGCCGCACTCAACGGCTTCACCCTGTCGCTGATCTTCCTGGGCTACGAACTGGGTTCGATCGCCGCGGCCTTTGGCACCACGGTCGTCCTGTTCTTCGTGATGACCATGATCGGCCTCACGACCAACATCGACCTGCAAAAGTACCGTACCTATTTCCTGATGGCGATCATCGGGCTGGTCATTGCCATGGTTATCAACATGTTCATCGGCAGCGGCCCGCTGGATTACCTCATCAGCTTCGCCGGGGTGATCATCTTCACGGCGCTGACGGCCTATGACACGCAGAAGTTTTACCGCATGGCCGCCGACCCGACTATTCAGGGCGAAGAAGCGTCACTGCTGACCAAGCTGTCGATCATCGGTGCGCTGACGCTCTACCTGGACTTCATCAACCTGTTCCTGTTCCTGCTGCGCTTGTTCGGCGGCAGACGTCACTAATCCCTTCCGATGGATCATGGGCCGGGCGGGTTTCGCCTTGGCCCATTTTTATTTGGTGTGACGATTTAAGTCCCCTCTTACCGGAATCGCTCATTTGCGCTAAAATACAAACACCTTTCAAACGGGATTAAGCGGTCGGTTTGTGATGATAGGGTCTCGGCTTCGCAAACCCCCGGCGATGTACCGGCAGGATCTCTACCTGGCCGAGTCGTCGTTGGGTTACCATAAAATCGGTATCTCCAAACACCCCTACCGGCGTGTGGAACAGCTTGCTGTCCCGGGCGTGCTGGACATGAAGCTGCTGCATGCCGTCCCGACCATGTTCGCGCGCAAAACCGAGCGGCTGATCCACGATGCCCTGCGCGAGTACCGCGTCAGCAGCGAATGGTTCAAGCTGCCGGACGAGGTGGTGGCGGCCCTGTGTGAAGCCGAGGGCGAACACGACCTGCTGACTTTGTTTGGTGTCATTACCCCCTGAGATTGCTCCCATTTCTGGTAAACTAACGGCGCTTATTTCCCTGTTCGAACAGGAGTGTTCTTGTGAACGCATTTCGCATCGAATCGCTGCTCGCGGCGCGGCTGTTTATGGC
>JAIOHO010000786.1 GCA_019912905.1 Anaerolineae bacterium | reverse complement strand
ATACATCACCGAGCAGGACACGCGCGAACGCCCGGTGATGATCCACCGCGCGCCGTTCGGCAGCATGGAGCGTTTCGTCGGCATCCTGATCGAGCATTTTGCCGGGGCGTTTCCGGTCTGGATGTCGCCGGTGCAGGCCATGCTCATCCCGATTGCTGACCGCCACGAAGGTCCGGCCCGCGAGATTGCCGCTAAACTGAAGGCGGTGGGCATCCGCGCCGAAGTCGATGACAGCCGCAACCGCATGGGCAACAAGATCCGCCTGGCGCGCGAGCAGCAGATGCCCTACATGCTGATTCTGGGCGACCGCGACCTGGAAAATGGCACGGTCAGCGTGCGCCTGCGCAGCGACGAGGACCTGGGTGCGATGCGGCTGGATGCCTTTATCACCCTGGCAACCGGCGTGATCGAGGGCAAGAAGCTGGACTTGCAGTAGTCAATATTATGAGGGGGCCAATCACCCCCTCTACATTGTGCTATTGCCAATTTGGGTTTTTGGTACAGAGAACGCAGTCATTGTCTGTTTTTTCCAAATCGATTAGAAAAATCGTGTGGAAGTTTTCGACCTGGCTAGCGGTTGTCAAACAACTCTTGTAGAAGGCGACACTGTCTATATACGGATATTCGTTGAGTATGATTAGGATTTTTTGTTCATTGATGTGGGCTAACTTGATTTCCTTTTCAGAAATGCTGGATAGCAGCAAGTCACATGCTTCAATAGCTGCATCCCCTGCCCACTTAGCATTTGATGGGTTAATACCAACTATGATTCTGCTGCCCGGTCTTTGAGTTTTCTGAATTGCGCAATACTGCACACCATCAATTTTGATAGGTGTATGAGGAAATTCGGAATCGTTTTTGCTGCGACTGATAAAATCCAAGAGGGCAAGTTTTAAAGATTTTTGCACAGCATAATAATCCCGCTGTACAAATGGAAAAGAAATATAATATGTACCGTTTAGAATCCCTTCTTTTGTAGCAGTCGTTTCAACATCTCTAACGAAGGCTTCCCCTGATTTATCTATTGTTCTGCGTGAGACAGTTTTTCTTGGTGTATCTATACGCTCAGTAATAGTTGTTATCTCAGCTGCATATCTCTGATTATTGATAACCAGAAAATAATCGGGAGGTTCATTTCCCTCAAGCCAAAGTCTATCAGAAATACCTTTTGTGGCTAAAAACTGGTCAAATGCTTGCTTGGCAAACTCCTCATCTTTTCGCATTACTTTTTTCTCTCACAGAGAAACATAGAAGTATTATAACTGATAATATTGATTTGGTCAATAAGAATTGCTTGATAATTTTGCACTATAATGCAAGCAGCACATGAGGGCTTAGCGATGGTGCTGAAAACCCAACCGGTCACCGCCGAGCAGTTCGACGAGTTTATCCAGCGGCCTGACCTGGGCGACGCCATTTACGAGCTTGTCTGCGGCGAGATCGTGGAAAAGAACAGCAGCCCCTTTGCTTCGGCGATGGCGGGAACAGTGGCATCCTATCTCGTCTTGTTTGTGCGCGAACGAGGTTACATCGGGTATGTCACCGGGGCGGCAGGGAGCTATGAGGTTTTTGACGAGCGGTACGTGCCCGACGCGGCCTACATCAGCAAAGCTCGCCAGCCAGAATTGTCCTGTGAGCTGCATAATCCCAATCCACCAGAATTAGTGGTTGAAGTGGTGTCAGATGAAAAAAGTGTGGACGAGCAGCGCAGCCTGCGCCGCAAGATCACCAATTATCTGGTCGTTGGAACCGTGGTGTGGGTGGTGTTCCCGGTGTCACAGGTGGTGGAAGTTCACGCGCCGGATCAGCCGGTGAAAATTCTGCGGCTAGAGGACACCCTCGATGGCGGCGACATCCTGCCGGGGTTCCAACTGCCGGTCCGCGATATTTTCCAAT